>NZ_JAAEDQ010000013.1:0-57190 GCF_013344965.1 Snodgrassella sp. ESL0253
GGTAACCGAAGAATGGCTAACCATTTATAACACCGAAAGACCTCATGAAGCACTAAATAATATGACGCCGATTGAGTATAAAACACTAAAACAAGCAGCATGATTTTCTACGTCAGTTTTGTACTAAGTTTTGGGGTATTTACAAACCTGTAAATACCCCAAAACTTAGTACAAAACTGACGTAGAAAATTACGCAGCCGGTTTCAACGTGTTTATTGTTTAGTGCTTCATAAGGTCTTTCAGTATTACAAATCATTAGCTATTCCTCGGTTACTCTCCTGCTTGTGCCAAATTATTAACAAGATATAAATCTAATACTTTTTTGAAATACTGTAAATACCTCATTGTTAATACACACATAATGTGGGACTGTACTATTTCAGGGGGGTAGTTACAGATGCTTTTTTCGGTTCTGAGGCCGTTATGTTCAAAACGTTATCTGTGATGCTTCATATAATCTCGATAGTAAGGATTTTCCACGGGGTGATCAGTAAGATTACCATTTTCATCTATATAACGTCCGCGTTCATCTACAAGATATTGAGCTGGAATTTGTGCGTATTTCTCGTTAGCGGGATAAACTATTACTTTGCTGCTGGTATACCCATTGGCTTCCAGTTGTTTCTGGTAAGCAGGGATATTGGTACCGCATCCACATAATGCGATAAAACTTGCCATCGCTAAAAATTTCATCTTGTTTTCCATCATTTTCTTTCCTTATACCTGGTTAAAATCTTTGCTTGAATCTAAAACCCTTTTCTTTTCATGCATTCTCTATTAGCGGGATCATATACCTGACTTAACCAATCCTGCATTTCTTTTGAACCAGGACTTTTATTTTGAGGTTCAGGAATAGATTCAAGTTCCTCAAAGCACTCGGAATAAGCTTTATTTTTTTCTTTCGACCACGTATCCCAACCTGGTCCATTCCAAAAACGGACTACTGATTCATAACAGCCGGATAGTCCAACACAAAAAATACCTATTAATAAAATATTAATTTTACGTTTCATTTTACCTCACTCCTTGCCTTGGTCTTGAGGGTTTGACTAAAACCGGTAAAGAAGGATTATTGCGATTTTGATTATGATTTGTACCAGATGTTATGGTGTAGTAGTTGGGTAAAAACACTCGGGAAGTTCGACTACAAAACCCAAGCAGTATAGTCTCTGCTTGAATCTAAAATCCTTTTCTTTTCATGCATTCTCTTTCAGCAGGATCATATACCTGACTTAACCAATCCTGCATTTCTTTAGATCCAATATATTCATTCTTAGGTCGCGGAAGTGAACGCAATTCTTCAAAGCATTCATCATAGGCCTCACTCTCAGCCCTAGACATATGAGGTCCTCCATTCCAAAAACGTACTACAGATTCATAACAGCCGGATAGTCCAACACAAAAAATACCTATTAATAAAATATTAATTTTACGTTTCATTTTACCTCACTCCTTGCCTTGCTCTTGAGGGTTTGACTAAAACCGGTAAAGAAGGATTATTGCAATTTAGATTATGATTTGTACCAGATGTTATGGTGTAGTAGTTGGGTAAAAACACTCGGGAAGTTCGACTACAAAACCAAAGCATTAAAATCTCTGCTTGAATCTAAAACCCTTTTCTTTTCATGCATTCTCTTTCAGCAGGACCATATACTTTATTTAACCAATCCTGCATTTCTTTAGATCCAATATATGCTTTTGGTTCTTTAATAGATTCAAGTTCTTTAAAACATTCTTCATGAGCTTTATGTTCAGCTTTCGATATATAAGGCCCTCCATTCCAGAATCGAACTCCCTTCTCATAACATCCAGATAGTCCAACACAAAAAATACTTATTAATAAAATATTAATTTTACGTTTCATTTTACCTCACTCATTGCCTTGCTCTTGAGGGTTTGACTAAAACCGGTAAAGAGGGGTTATCGCGATTTAGATTATGATTTGTACCAGATGTTATGGTGTAGCGGTTGTGTAAAACACTAGTGGGTTTCGACTACAAAACCCAAGCAGTATAGTCTCTGCTTGAATCTAAAATCCTTTTCTTTTCATGCATTCTCTTTCAGCAGGATCATATACCTGACTTAACCAATCCTGCATTTCTTTTGATCCAATATATTCATTTTTAGGTCGCGGAAGTGAACGCAATTCTTCAAAGCATTCTTCTCTAGCTTTTTTTTCTGCTTTAGACGAAAAATCCCAACCGGGACCATTCCAAAAACGGACTACAGATTCATAACATCCAGATAGTCCAACACAAAAAACACCTATTAATAAAATATTAATTTTACGTTTCATTTTACCTCACTCCTTGCCTTGGTCTTGAAGGTAGCACTAAAACCGATTAAGACGGATTATTGCGATTTTGATTATGATTTGTACCAGATGTTATGGTGTAGTAGTTGGGTAAAAACACTCGGGAAGTTCGACTACAAAACCAAAGCATTAAAATCTCTGCTTGAATCTAAAACCCTTTTCTTTTCATGCATTCTCTTTCAGCAGGACCATATACTTTATTTAACCAATCCTGCATTTCTTTAGACCCAATATATGCTTTTGGTTCTTTAATGGATTCAAGTTCTTCAAAGCATTCTTCTCTAGCTTTTTTTTTAGCTGGAGGGGGTTCCCAACCATCATTATTCCAAAACCGGACTACAGATTCATAACAGCCAGATAGTCCAATACAAAAAATACCTATTAATAAAATATTAATGCTGCGTCTCATTTTATTTCACTCCTTGCCTTGGTCTTGAAGGTGGCACTAAAACCGGTAAAGAGGGATTATCGCGATTTAGATTATGATTTGTACCAGATGTTATCGAAACTCAGGAACTATTTCTCCGAGCGCTCTTCTTTCTTCTCGCCGTTTTTCCGCTTGCCTTGATTCATAAGTATTAAAAGTAGGGGTTCCGCGTTTTTCCATACATCCATCATACATTGCTGAATTAAAAACTCCATTTTCATAACCTTTCCTTGCAACCCGATTTTCCGGCTTCGAGGCTAACTCCCTACAATATACATCATTTTTTTTCCTCAGTTCCTTTATTTCTGGTGATTCAGCATCGTAGTAAGCTGCACTTCTTTTTTGTTCTTTTATAATAGAGGCTCTTTCCACATAATAGCCATTATACCAGTCGGATATGCTACAGCCAGTTAATAGCAGGATGAAGCCTGTTAGAAGCAGTAATCTTGTCTTAGCGCGGTGGATCTGCATGATATCTCTTTCCTTCAAAGTTAAAATAACGTTTGCCATGGATTTCATGTATCGGTATCTGGGTGGTTTTAATATGCTACCCAATACTCTAACCAGCCACTAAACTTATTTTTACTGATTTTCAGGTACTATCTCTCCTCGCGCTCTGCGCTCTGCGCGCCGTTTTTCGGCTTGCATTGAGGCATAAATTCCATATGGTGGTGTGCCTCGTTCTTCCATGCATCTGTTATACATTCCTTCATTAAATACCCCATTCGGATAACCAGTCCTTGACTCCCGATTCTCTGGTTTGGATGCTAACTCTGTGCAATAGGCATCATTTTGCTTTCTCAATGCTTTCATTTGCGGTGATTCAGCCTCATAATAAGCATGACTGTCTTTTTGATCCTTTATAATGGCAGCTCTCTCTGCATAATAGCCATTATACCAGTCGGATATGCTACAGGCATTTAATGCTAGGGTAAGGCTGGTTACTATTAGTAATTTTGGTTTAGCGCGGTGGATCTGCATGATATCTCTTTATTTATAAGATAAAAAATGATGCTACTATCACACGCGCTTTACCAATACTCAGGTATTATTTCTCCGCGCGCTCTTCGCTCAGCGCGGCGTTTTTCCTCTTGCCTTGCCTCATAAGTACCAAAAGTAGGAGTCCCTCGTCTTTCCATACAACCTGTATACATTGGTTCATTAAAAACTCGGTTTTCATAACCTATCTCCACAACCCGATTTTCCGGCCTTGAGGCTAATTCCGTACAATAAGCATCATTTTTTTTCCTCAGTTCCTTCATTTCTGGTGATTCAGCATCGTAGTAAGCTACACTATCTTTCTGCCCTTTTATAATAGCTGCTCTTTCCACATAATAGCCATTATACCAATCGGATATACTGCATCCGGTTAATAGTATACTTAAGCCGGTTAGAAGCAGTAATTTTAGTTTAGCGTGGTGGATCTGCATGATATCTCTTTCCTTCAAAATTAAAATAACGTTTGCCATGGATTTCATGTATCGGTATCTGGGTGGTTTTAATATGCTACCCAATACTACTAACCAGCCACTAAACTTATTTTTACTAGCCCCCAGGTACTATCTCTCCTCGCGCTCTGCGCTCGGCACGCCGTTTTTCGGCTTGCATTGAGGAATAATCGTCATATGTTGGTGTGCCTCGTTCTCTCATGCATGTTTCATACATAGGTTCATTAAATACCCCATTCGGATAACCAGCCCTTGGTTCCCGATTCTCTGGTTTGGATGCTAATTCTGTGCAATAGGTATCATTTTGCTTTCTCAATGCTTTCATTTGCGGTGATTCAGCATCATAGTAAGCTGCACTTCTTTTTTGTTCTTTTATAATAGAGGCCCTTTCCACATAATAGCCATTATACCAGTCAGATATGCTACAGGCATTTAGTGCTAGGGTAAGGCTGGTTACTATTAGTAATTTTGGTTTAGCGCGGTGGATCTGCATGATATCTCTTTCTTTATAAAATAAAAAAGATGCCACTATCACACGTGCTTTACTGAAACTCTGGTACTATTTCTCCGCGCGCTCTTCGCTCAGCTCGCTGTTTTTCATCTTGCCTTGATTCATAAGTACCAAAAGTGGGGGTTCCGCCTTTTTCCATACATACAGAATACATTGGTTCATTAAAAACCCCATTTTCATAACCTATTTTTGCAATCCGATTTTCCGGCCTTGAGGCCAGATCAGAGCAATATGCTTGATTTTTTTTCCTCAGTTCCTTCATTTCTGGGGATTCAGCATCGTAGTAAGCTGCACGATCTTTCTGCCCTTTTATAATAGCTGCTCTTTCCACATAATAGCCATTATACCAATCGGATATACTGCAGCCGGTTAATAGTATACTTAAGACGGTTAGAAGCAGGAATTTTGGTTTAGCGCGGTGGATCTGCATGATATCTCTTTCCTTCAAAATTAAAATAACGTTTGCCATTAACTTCATGTATCGGTATCTGGGTGGTTCTAATTGGTCTATGTGTCCATTTATCTAAGGTGGTCATCTTACCTTGTCTATCAACCAGATTGATATACCCATCTGCATCGATGACCACTGCCTGAGCGACGGTTGGATTGATATTTCGTCCGTTTTCATCCTTTTTGGGTTTGACTACGGTATCTCTAATTTTATCAAATTCTGGATTTGGAATCGGTTTACCGGTGTTTTTATCAATATATTCGTTACCATCTAGATCCTGCAAATACTCGTTAAGATAGTAGTCACCATTATAACTGCTGTGGCTGTAACATGAGCCCAAGGGGTTGCCGACACATTTTCCGGCGGTTACTGGGTTAAAACCGACTATTCCGCCAACAAAGTCGGTATTGTTGTTGCCTAGGAATAAGGTGCTGTTGATGCCATCTGCATCGATATAACCATTTTTCTGGAGCATTTCATATTCGCCTCTTATGTGTGCTGCCGGACCGACATATTTGTTTTTTACGATGGGGGTACCGATTTCGTCCTTTTTATTCTGCAGGTAAGCGGTGCTGACTTTATCGGTCATTGAGCCACGACTGTGGTTATTTCCCATGATTTCTGTGCCAGTCTGCTTGGCCAGTAATCTCAATGCAGCATTAGTTTTTTCTGCATTGGTTAATGGCAGTCTGCCTCCGAGCCATTCGTTGAGTTTGTCGTAGAATGCATAAAAGCCGACTTCGCCTAAGCCGGGGATAACTTCTACGGTGGGGTTGTTGACCACGACATAGAGGTTGCCTTTGGCCGCTGCTTCGGGGTTTTGTTTGATGGCATTTCTGAATGCGGCATCTTCGTTGTTGTAGATGCCCGGATTAGAAATCAATATTGATTTGCCATCCATGATTTCGCCGTAATCATAAATCTGGATTGCGGTTCCTTCAAATGGGGCATTTTTATTTTCTTCTTTAGTTAATTTACTTTGTTCACCGGCTGCTATGGCATCGTTAACGTTATTGATGTCTTTACACTGGTATTGAGCCGCGGCACCTGAGCAGGTGATTTTGTAAACTTTTCCGGCCGTTATGTGTTTGGCTGCGTTTTTGGCATAGTCGGCATGCAACGCAGCAGTTTCTAATGCTGCGGTACCAATATCACCTGCCCATAATATGCCGAGGGCGGTATCCAGATAGGCTATATTCTGTTCCATTCTGCGCCCTTCTTTTTCTAATTCGATGCTTTTTTCGGTTCTGAGGCCGCCATTTTTTCTCCGCTCTTCTTCAGCTTCTTCGTATTTTTTGCGCGCCTGTTGTAGTAGTTCTTTTTTCAGTTCCTGCCGGTTTTGGTCAAATTCCTGACTCACTTCGCGCTGTAAATCCAGCTCTTCCTGTACTTTGTCTTTGTCAAAGTTGTTGGCCAGATAGCCGGCTTTGTCGGCATAGTTGTCGCTGGTGATGTCGGTATGGATACCGGCGATGGTTTGGGCGGCGTTTTTGCCGGTTTTCTGCTGCTGGGCGGTTTCATCGGTGATGATAATGTTGTTGGTGTTGATGCCGCTGTGGGTGGTGCTGCTGTCATGGCCGCTGTCGTGTCCAAAGCCCAGTGATTTGTTTACGCCGTCTTTGCTCTGTCCTGTCCAGCCGCCGCCATAGTTTCCGCTGGCTCCGATGCCGATGCTGCTGCCTTTGTAGTCACTGTGGTTTTTGATATCGCTGCTGGTGAGACTACCAGTAATAAGCTGGTTTTTACCCGCCGCTTCGGCTGCCTGGGTTGAGGTGATGATGGCGCCCTTGAGGTCGGTATTGCCTTTGACTTTGATCTGGTAGCCGTTGTCGCCGGCAATGATGCCGCTCTGTTCGGTGACGCCGGCATAATCGGCTTTGATTTTGCTTTTGTTGTAGTTGGCTGTGCCGGATACGCCATAGCCTACGGTTATCTGGCCGCCGATGCTCTGCTGTTTGCTGTCGTATTTGGCTGTGTCTTGCAGGCTTTCAATGTTTAGTTCGGCTGCATCAATGCTGACACCTTTGCCGGTTACCTGAGCGCCTTTGATGTTGGTGGCACCACCGCTAATCAGGCTGGTGTTGCCACTGAGGCTGCCGATATGGCTGTTGCGGTAGCTGGTTTCGTCGCCGTTAGCATGGCCTTTGCCGCGGTTGGCTCCTGCGGTAACGCCGAAGGAGGCGCCACCGGAGCCGTAGTTGATGGCTACGCCGGCATTCCAGCCGCTGGATTTGTTTTTGCTGCGCTCGCTGTGGCTTTGTTCGGCAGCCAGCAGGTTGATTTGGTTATCTGCCTGTAAGTGGGTGCCTTGGTTACCACTAACGTCGGAACCGATGATGTTGATGTTGGAATCTTGGCCGGCGCCGGTGGCCAGCAGGTTAACTTGTCCGCCGGCATGGATGTTGCTGGCTGAGGCGACGTTGTCTACGCTATGGCTTTCGCTGCGGCTTTTTTGTTGGCCAACAGTGATGCTAACGCTAACGTTTTGAGCAGCAGATTGAGGATTTTTACCAGCATCGGCTATGGCCTGACCGGCTTTGTAGCTATCCATGCCGGCGTTAAAGGCGGCCATGGCGTTGACGCGGTCGTTTTTGCTTTTGCCTACGCGTTTGATGGCAGTATTGGCATCTTGAATGGCGCTGACAATAGGCACGTTGACGGCAACGGTGAGGCCACTCTTTTCAAAGGTATGGATGTTGTCGCGTTTGTGCTGGTCCTCAGCTGCGCTGATGTCGATTTGTTTGGCGATGACGTTAACATCGCCTTTGGGTGAGGACACGCTGCTGCCGCTCTGGCTGTAGTGGTTGCCGGCAATGATGTTGGTGTTGCCGCTGAGGCTGCCGATGCTGCTGCCACTATGGATATGGGATGTGTTGGTGGTGTCGTCGCTTTCTTTCTGGCTGCCGATGCTAAAGCCGATGCCGCCGCTACCCATAAGGCCGGATTTGGTTTCTTTGTGGTACTGGCGGTCGGTGTAGTGGTTTTCGGCTGCGCTGATGTTGACATCATGACCGGCAAGCAGGGTGGTGCCGTTGTCGGAGATGATGTTGCTGCCGCGCACGTTGATGTCTTTATCGCTGCGGATGTTGACTCTGGCACCGGTAATGTTGCTGCTTACGGCTTCGTCATAGTTGGCCTGATACTGATCCAGTGTGGTTTTTTTGGACAGGAAGCCGCTGGATTTGTCGTAGGTGGAATGATCCAGCTCGGTTTGTTGCCGCCCTTCGCTGATGTTGACGCCGTTTTTGCCATACAGGTTGACGCTGCCGTTGTAACTGTCGATGTCGCTCTGACGGATGTTCAGTTGGTCACCGGCCAGTAGGTTGATGTCCCCTACTGCGGTGATGTTGGTGCCTACTTCGCTTTGATAGTGGTTTATCCAGTGGTTTTTGTCGCTGCGCTCACCTGCTGTCATATGGGTGGCGGTGGTGACGGTACCGAGGTTGATGCTTCCGTCACTGGCGCTAAGCTGGGTGATGCCGTTGGCGCCGGTATTGATGATGTCGGCGCCGTGGGTGTTGATGCCATGGGTGCCGGATACGCTGAGGATGCTGTCTTTGGCGCCAGTTACGTACAGGCCGGCGCTGCGGTCGATAACGGTACCACCATTGCGGTTGTCGCCATAGCTGGCGGTGGTGGTGGTGAGGTTAATTTGGTCGGCTTTGAGGCTGAGCAGGTTTTGGGCGATGGCTACGCCACCGTTGAAGTTGATGCTGTTATCGGCTTTAAGAGCCATTTTGTTGGCGCTGAGGGTGCCGCTGTTGTTGATGTTCTGGGCGCCAAGGTTGACGATGTTCTGCGCTGCCAAGGTACCTTGGTTGTCTATGTTGCCGCTGTTTTGCAGGTTGATGTTGCGCGCGCTGATCAGGCTGCCGGCACTGTTGACGTCGCTGGCGCGGGCAATCAGGTAAACTTTGGGCACGAGGACGGTTTGCTGGCTGCCATCGGCCAGGGTGACGGTCTGGTTAACCAGCCAGACGATGTCGCTGGTCAGTTGCGCCATCTGTTCGGCGCTCAGGGCGATGCCGGGGGTCAGCTTATACTGTTGCGCATAGGTGATGCCGGCATTCATCAGGGCTTTGTATTGTTCTTCGTTGTTCTGATAGCCCTCCAGACGGCGATAGCCGGTCAGGTTGGCGATTTGTTCGTTAATCAGGTATTGTTCGTAATAGCCGTCGCCCAGCCGTTTCTGCATTTTGCTCGGGTCCTGGCCGAGAGCACTGAGCATGTAGTCGCTGCCCAGCCATTTGTGCTTGTTGGTAAAGGCGGGATCGGTTTCTACCAGATAGCCGTTATTATTGGGGTTGATATGGTACAGGCTGTTGTTGGGCAGTCTGGCGTTGGCATTGGTGTTGGTGTTGATATCAGTCAGGGTTTTGATTTGTTGCTGCTGTTGGGCAATGTTGTTGTTGCTGGTATTGGTTTGGTTGTTGCTATTTATGTTACCAACTTCATGGCCGGTTGGATTGGCTGCGCTGGCTACGCCCTGATTACTACCAGTAGTTACGTGTTGCTGGATGGTGCTGGCCGGGGTATCGAATTCGTGGCTGGTGATGATGGTGCGATCATATGAAGTTTCACCAGTGGTTTTTATTTTACCTTTGGATAGTTTGGGATTTTTGTATTTATATCCTCCCTGCTCACCATGCTCTTCAATCCGCTGCTGCCCTTTGGTTTCGCGGTTTTCAAGATTCAGGTTTTCTGCACCTTTAAGTGTGCCTCCTACGAGGATGCGGCTGTTGTGATTGAGCCAGTGATCGCCGCTGATGGTTAAATCTCCGCCGATGATGATTTCACCCGGGTCGGTTTCGGTGACTTTTTGTTTGTAGATTTTGCGGTTGAAATCCCACCAGTGTACGTTGCTGGCTGAGTATTTTTCCCAGACTTTTTTGCTGCCGTCGTTGAAGGTGAAGCTAAGTTTTTTTCTTTCTCTTTTAAAATTGCCGTCTACGCCATGTTCCCAGATTTCGGGGTTACCTTTTTCTTGATATTGTTTTACTCCTTTGTCACTCTCTAGGTATTCTTCTACTTTGAAGTGGTTATTGAGGTTGTGTAATTCTTTGACGGCGATGTTGCCATCGCGCTGCGCTTCGATGCGCGCGCTACCATTAATCAGGCTATCAGCCATGCCTGTGGCCTGATGCTGTTCGTTTAAGGCACCGCCAATGGCGATATCACCTCCGCTCGACAGGAGGGCATGTTCTTTGTTGATGATGTTGGCAGCACCGATGTCCAGCCGCTCACGCGCAGCAATAACCGCGGCTTTGGTTTCGCTGCCGATGGTTTCTTCCTGGTTGATTAGGTTATGGGTGCCGATGGCAACATGGTTGCCATAGATGCGCCCGCTGCCGATGTTGTTGATGCTGTTGCCAGACTGTACCAGGGTGGTGCCGTTACTGTTGATCAGGCCACGGTTAGTGATGCTGTCTTGTGCCTGTAGTTCGGTATTGTTGTTACTCTGGATGATGCCACTAGCCTGGTTGTCGATATTGGCGGCGTTAAGGATTACGCTGTCGCCACCGCTAAGGGTATGGTTGTTGCTGATATTGCCCTGGCTGCTCAGTTGCAGGCGTCCGCCAGCTTTGATGTCGGCATCGACGTTGAAGTTATCATGCAGCTGGATGGTGGCGTGACGGCCGGCACCGATGCTGCCTGGGTTGTTGAGCTGTTTGCTTTGGATGGTCAAGTCGTTGCCAGCCAGTATTTTGCCGTTATCGCTGTTGTCGATGCTCAGGCTTTGTTGGTTCTGGTCGTGAATCTGGACGTCTTTGGCGCTGCTGATTTGTCCCTGCCGGTTGTCTAGCTGCTGGTTAATCTGCGCCGTCAGTTGTTGGTTGGCGCGGATGGCACCGCTGTGGTTATTGATTGTATCTGTGTGTAGCTGAATGCTATCGGCATCAATGCTGCCTTGCTGGTTGTTGAGGCTGTGGTTATGGATGCTGGCTTGTTTGCCGGCAATGATTTTGCCTTGGGCGCTGTTGTCTAGGGTGTTGCTGTTGAGTTGTAGTTCGCCAGCACTGCTGATTTGCCCTTGAAGGTTGTTGATGTGTTGGCTGATCTGCGCACTCAGGTGCTGGTTGCTGCGGATGGCTCCGGCATTGTTGTTCAGGCTATCGGTTGTTAGGTCGATGCTATCGGCATCGATGCTGCCCTGCTGGTTATTGAGTGCGCGGGTGTGCAGCTCGGCCTGTTTGCCGGCGCTGATTTTACCCTGGCTGTTATCTATATCACCGGCGGTTATGTTGAGGTCGCTGTTGCTGCCGATTTGGCCGTTCTGGTTCTGTAGTTGGTTGCGCACGCTAAGTTGCTGTTTGCCCGCACTGCGGATGGCGCCGTGTTGGTTGTTGAGCTCGTCGCTAGTTAGTTGCAGGCTATCGCTGTCGATGGCGCCGCTGCTGTTGTTCAGGCTGCCGGTTTGTACTTCGCTCTGGCCACCACTCCACAACTGGCCGCTGTTGCTATTGTCTAGCTGGTTGCTGTGGATTTGCAGTTGTTGCTGCGCGGCAATGGTGCCTTGGTCGCTGTTGTTCACTTGAGCACTGTCGATGGCGATGCGCTCGGCTGATTGGATGCGTCCTTGGCGGTTGTCTAGCTGGCTGCTGTGGATTTGCAGTTGTTGCTGCGCGGCGATAAGGCCATGATCGCTGTTGTTCAGTCCGGCACTGTCGATAGCCATGCGCTCGGCTGACTGGATACGGCCCTGGCGGTTGTCCAGCTGGTTGCTGTGGATTTGCAGTTGTTGCTGCGCGGCGATAAGGCCATGATCGCTGTTGTTCAGTTCGGCACTGTCGATAGCCATGCGCTCGGCTGACTGGATGCGGCCTTGGCGGTTGTCTAGCTGGCTGCTGTGGATTTGTAGCTGGCCGCTGCTGCTGATCTGTCCTGCGCGGTTGTCCAGCCGGGTGGTGTGGATATCAGCCTGTTTGGTATTCAGGGTGCCTTGATGGTTGTCTAGCAGTTCGCCGCTGACTTGCAGTTTGTTGAGATTCAGGGTGCCCTGATTGCTCAGGCCATTATGAGTAGTCAGGTCGATGCCGCCGTTGGCAATGATCTGGCCGTTTTGGTTATCAATGTCGTTATGGCTGATGATTTGCCCGGCGCTGAATGTTTTGTTGGTGGGTGTGGGCGCTGCTATGGTCTGGCCGGCACCTTCGGCGATGCTCGGCGCTTTGCTCTGCTTGTCTGCTTCCACTGGCGGCTGCGCTGGTTTATCTGGCTGCGCCGGGTTTTGTTCTGGTACGGTTGGTTGTGGCGCATAGCCAATCAGGCTGTTTTTTTGGTTGTTGAGCCGATCCAGTTCCAGATTTAATCCTTGTTGTCCGCTCTGGATGATTTTACCATTCTGGTTGTGGATGCTGCCGCTGATGATGTCAAGGCGGCCGCCGTTGATTTCGCCACGGTTGCTCAGGCTGTTTTGGTTGCGGATATGCACTTCGTCGGCGCTGGTTAGCAGGCCGCTGTTGCTCAGTTGCTGGCTCTGTAGTTGCAGTTTGCCCTGGCTGGAAAGGGTGCCACTGTTATTGATGCTGTTGGTTTTAATGGTGGTGGCTGCTTTGTCGGCTGCATTGGTGCTTTTATCGGCTGCGATGATGCTGCCGCTGTTGCTCAGATGGCCATCGGCGCTGATGGTGACACTGCCAGCACCGGCAAAAATTTGGCCAGCGTTATTGATACCAACGCCTTTGTCGTTGCTGATCAGGACGATTTTACCGGCATACATGCCGCCCAGTTTGCCGGTATCAATGGCGATGCCGGGCTTGGTGTCGCTGTTGCTTTGGGTGGGGGTGATGTGCTGAGTTTCGGCATCAATATGATTGCTGCCGCTGATAATGTTGAGGTTATTAGCCCAGATGCCGGCGTTGATTTGCGCTGCTTTGCTGAGGATGTGGGTGTAGTCGCTGTCTCTGCTGTCAAGGCCTTTGCCGTTGATGCTGATGTTGCCCTGATTGATTTGGATGCCGTTGATTTGACCGTCGCTGATTTGAGGTTTGCCAGTAGTTAAGGTGACGCCGGCAGCATTGATAAAGCCGCCACCGTTGATGTTGATGCCGGCCGGATTGGCCATGATGACTTCGGCACGCCGTCCGGCTACTTCGATGTAGCCGTTAAGCTGACTTGGGTTGCTGCTGTTAATCTGGTTGACGATGATGCGAGCTTCGCCAGACGCTAACCACGGGTTGCCCTGTATCCAGCCAGCCTGACGGGTTTGGGTGCTTTTGCGGCTGTTGTTGAGGATGGCACCTTTCTGGTCGACGTCCATCTGCCGGTATTGGTTGATAGATACGCCGCGTTTGCTCGGGGTGCGGATGTTGATCTGCGGGGTGCCATTAGCACTTGGCAGGATGGTCGGCTGCTGGTTTTTAGGGGCGGATGGGTCGGCATGAATTTCGGCTGCTATGACATTGTTATTTACCAATACGCATAAGCCCAGTCCGAGCAGGATGGAACCGGTTAAAATGGGTAATTTGGCCAACAGGCTGATGATGATGTTGCTGCCGCTGCTCGTGCGGTCGGCACTGGTTTTGCCGGCACTGGTGGTGTTTTCGGCAACGGCTACCATTTGGCCACGGTGTTTGTTGTAGATAACTTTGTAGCGGTTTTTGTTCATTTTTATACCTATTTTGATAATTTAAAATGTTGACTGATGAGTGTGGTTTTTTGTTAACACTGCCTGTAATAAAGTGATTAATCTTTAATTAAACTGGCAAAATTCAGTGCCGACAGTGCTGCAAGCTGTTGAGATACAGTTAATCTGGCGTCACTGAATTGATGGTAAAACTGATTTTTGAATATTTTTAAAACACAACGAGTAAATGGCATAAATAACTAATTAGCCATATACTCTTAGCCCTGAGACTACGCAGCTAATAGTAAATTCTTTGTAGCTGTTTGTAATTAAGTAATATTTATAGCAAATTAAACACATTCATAAGCAGGTGATTTCACCTAAATCAACGTTCATTAATATCTCCTATTGAAATACTAAACAACTGAATTGATTAATTTTTGCAAGCTATGACTGTAAATGTTTTATAATTATAATTACTAATCTAGTTCTTTGCCATTATTATTTATTAACAGTTTTCTGTTTTAAATAAATAAAATATATCGGGTATGATTAAAGCATCAGGAAATTATAAATAGGGTGCTGTTGAAAGATAGCAGGTAAACTGGCTCGAAACTTTAAGCAGCAGTCTATGCTGTACCCAGTAGTTTAGGTATATGTATTAATATCATTGCGTGCTCAATAAAAGCTGTTTAGTAAATATAAAAAAATCTATATTTTGGTAAGCGTATATCACTACAAAACTATTTATAGTTAATCATTATTTAAGCATTGATACCAGATTTAATTATCAATGTATTCATATATTTATCCTTGTACAAAATATTGATTGCTGTAAGCCAGAATGCTAGACATTTCTGTTCAGGTCAGCTACAACTGAAGGTATCTGTTTAATTGTATTGTTGATATTAATATGCCCTACTTAATCGTTATCGGCTTGCTCACTGCTTCCAATCTGGTGATGACTATTGCGTGGTACTGGCACATTAAACCCAGTAACTACAGTTTTCCGCTCTGGCAGATTATTCTGATTAGCTGGGGAATTGCTCTGTTTGAATATTGTCTGGCTGTGCCGGCCAATCATCTGGGCGCGCATTGGGGTATCAAGCCGTTTCAACTAAAAATTATTCAGGAAGTAGTCACGCTGGTGGTGTTTACTCTGTTTGCTATTCTTTATCTGAAAGATGAATTTCGTTTTAATTATCTTATGAGCTTTGGCTTTATACTTGGTGCGGTGTATTTTGCTTTTAAACGTTAATTGGCCAAAGAAAAAGGACGCTGCTGCGTCCTTTTATGATGATAGTTATCAGGCTTTCGGTAAAGTAACGCCGGTTTGCCCCATATATTTGCCAGCACGGTCTTTATAGGAAGTGGCGCATTCTTCGTCACTTTCAAAAAACAGTACTTGTGCTACACCTTCGTTGGCATAGATTTTTGCTGGCAGCGGTGTGGTGTTGGAAAATTCCAGTGTCACATAACCCTCCCATTCGGGTTCAAACGGGGTAACATTCACAATAATACCGCAGCGTGCATAGGTTGATTTACCCAAGCACACCGTTAGAACATTACGCGGAATACGGAAATATTCCACGGTACGTGCCAAAGCAAAAGAGTTTGGTGGAATAATGCAATAATCGTCTTCAACAGTGACAAAATTGCGTGTATCAAAATTTTTCGGGTCAACAATGGTGCTGTTGATGTTGGTAAAAATTTTAAATTCGCGTGCGCAGCGGATATCATAGCCGTAGCTGGAAGTGCCATAGGAAATGATTTTTTCACCGTTTACCTGTTTAATCTGATTCGGCTCAAACGGTTCAATCATGCCGTGCTCTTCGCTCATGCGGCGTATCCATTTGTCTGATTTAATACTCATGACAATACCCTTGATAAATTTAGCGCATTATACCGAAGCCTATGTCGCCGTTGCAGGCAAATTGCGGCAATTTACGCCAGCTTATGCCATTATTCGGGTAACCAGCCACCCAGATGATGAACTAGCTCAGCCAGCAGATCACCTAATGCTTCAGCCATCAGAATCTGCGAGGCAAAGGTGATGCTCTGCATATCATCGCCCTGTCCGGCTGCTTCTTCCTGAATCACATCCAGAAACTGAATACGCTTCAGGGTAAAATCCTGCGTCAGCACGAAGCGCACTCTATCCTGCCAGCACAGCCCCAACTGGGTCACAACCTTGCCGTTTTTCACCAGATTTACTACTTCCTCAGCAGTTAAATCCTGATGGCTGATACGCACTACCGGTGCTGCATCGCCCAGGCCTTTAAGTTCACAATCACTATCCAGCTCAAAATGGCCGGCAGCCGCACCATTTAACAGCCATTCGGTCATCAGGCTTCCCGGCGACTGCTGGGTGCGCGGTAATTTTGCTTCCAGCCCGCCAAGTGCATCACGCAATTTGGTAAGCAGCATTTCTGCCCGATTGGCATTGGCCTGATTAATCAATAATAATCCGCGCTGGGTATCAATGATTGCTTCTGTCTTGCCGCTTTTGGTAAATGCACGTGGTAGCAAGTCATCGGTGATGGTTTCTTTCAGCTCCATCTTTTCTTTGCGACCAACATTGCGGCCTTCGGCTTCACGGATTTCATTGATTTTTTCTTCCAGAATATCGCGCACTACCGCTGCCGGTAATACCTTTTCTTCTTTTTTCAGCGCAATGCGCCAGGTATTTTGCGCCGGAAATACCATTTCCGGACTAAACGATACCGGGCTGGCAAAGCCAATACTGTCCCAGTCCAATCCCATACAGGGTTTGAATTCAGCTTCGGCCAGCTTGTCTACCAGTGTTTCCAGCTCTGGCAAATTTTCTTTATTTAGCGGATAAATACTTAATTGCTTAAACCACATGCGTTATTTCTTTCACATCCAACAGGGAAAGAAGTGATTATACGGCAGCCTGAGCATAAGTGTACTACCCATACAGTCTTGCAAAATCAATAATCATTCATCGGTATGATTAGATCACCGGTATTAAGTGTATTTAACACTTTTCAATGGTTATTGCTGTTAACAATATTTATTAGTTAATGTTTCTGGTGATGTAAATGTACAGAAAACAACACCAGCTCTGCAAATATTCGATTTTCAGCTTTGAAATCGACAATATATTTGGCTTATGCATAAATACTGTCGTACTATCTGAGGATATGTTTGCAATCATTTTGTATTTTCCGGTTAATTTTTTATCAAGCTGTTATGTTCAATTGAGATAGTTTTTTTAACCTTTGGATTAAAGTGGAATGGCGTTTTTTAAAATGGCGTTTTTTACTTGTATTGTGATTATTGGTATTTTAATGGTGATATTCTCCAGTAAAAAAAACCATATACAGCCAGCACCTAAGCCACGCAATCGTACGAATAAAAATAAAGCTACAGCCACACTCCACAACGCTGGCAATAAACCAGAAAATCCAGCAAATAACAGCCTGCCACAACAATCTTCTGCCCAAGCTAATGTTAGTACGGTCATTGCTGAGTTAATGGCACAGGATAATGAAAATAAACAGTCTGCTGACACAGCAGTAGATGATGAACTGGCAACTTTTACGATTACCTCTGGCAGCCGCACCAAAATTTCTGGTTCTGAGAATACTGAGGAAGGCCGATGGCTGGCACCAGATACATCTATTACTATCCACAACCGAAAATTAGCCAGAGGATTTATTTTCTATGGTAACAGGCTGAAAGGATTAAATGGTTACAGTTTAGAAGATTGTCTGATTGACCCGGCTCTGCCTGCATTCAGGCCAATGGGTATTGAAAACTATACTGAATTTTATACCGATGCCTCATTGTGCTACTGGCCAAGTTATACTGGACTGTCACAACAATGTCGTGGTGTATACCTTGACTGGCTGGCATCAGACCGCTCTCACCAAAATATGCCAATAGGATATGTATTCCTGTATTTTTATGGGCTGGAGCGGCGCATTATTGCCAATAAAGATGCCATCCATTCGATAGAGGTAAAGGAATATCTTGAAATCTTTCATGAAATAGTACGTTTGCGGCAGATTTATGGCAGTAATAATTCTTTCAATAATTATTCAGGTAATTTACTGGCCTTAATGATTTATTTACGCCCAAGTATCACTAAACACCTGAAAAATGAATTGTTTCAGTTTTCCAATGAATTGTTTTTTAAATTGATACTGGCGGTAACGGTAAAAAATGAAAAGCCAATAAAAGCGAGTCTGGCACTAGACTGGTTGCGCTACTCACCTGAATATTATTTCAGATCAGCCGCACGGCGCTGTAAAGAGGAATTTCAACAGCTTTTCTTTCTTAAATTTAAAGAATATTTTGCTGACGGAATGTTGATTAAGCCAAATAAAACCAGGTTAAAAATAGATTATCAGGCTGCCAATCGTTCCGCTGGCTATTATCAATGGGATAATACCAATCTACCAGACCCAAGCATATTAAAAACACCCTTAAAAAATTTAATTGCTATTGCTGAACAATGCACGGATCAACTGGGCGACTATAGTCGATATTTAGCCAGAGAAAATTCTTCCCGCGACGATTTTGACGCTTTAATGCTGTTACCGGTTGAATTGCTCAATGCAAACAATTCGCCTGTTATTAGCCAGTTCAGGCAATGGGTTAACCATGTTTTGCTGGAGCAGAATGGATTGGCTTCGGTACGAGATTTCTGGAAAAATATCCGTACTGATTTACCCAAAGCAATCAATAAAAAAGAAAATGCGCTGATGCAGCGGGTAGTAAGCAAATTCGGACTGGCTATGGTTCCTGATAGTCGAATTCAGCAGATTAAAATCAATCCCGATGGTTTTGTTGTATTGTATCAATTGCAGAATATAGCAAATTTGCTGCCAAGTCAGGAATTCCGCTCTATCGAGCTGCTGTTAAGACTGGGCGTGCTTGTAGCAAATATTGATGGCTTTATTCATGATAAAGAAAAAGAGCTGCTAAGATATTTTATTGATTCTAATAAATACTTGCAGGATGCAGAAAAACAGTACTTGCATGCTTTTCTTATCTGGTGCCTTAATAACACTTATGGCATGCAGGGTTTGAAAGACAAAATAGAAAAACTGGATTCCAGCCAGAAAAAAATCATCAGTAATCTGCTTATTTACATTGCGCTGGCAGATGGTGTGGTTGAAACCAGGGAAATCAAACAGATTGAGAAATTATATACAGCTTTAGGATTGGATAAATCCACAGTTGCCAGTGATATTCATACATTGTCTGTTTCTACTGCCCAATCTGTGCAAACGCAGCCGGTAACAATATCTGAACATACCAAAACTGCCGCAGACAAACCAGAAAACTTAATTCTTGATGCTGCTGTTCTCAAATTACATGAAAGCCAAACCAGTGATGTGCAGTCGCTATTAGGTGCAATTTTTGCTGATAATGAAAAAGAGGAGCAGCAACCTCCACAGACCGAAATACACGATAGTCAAAAGCTCGACAACACGCATCAACAGCTCTTTGACATTTTAATTACTCAGGAGCACTGGACGCATGACGAATATCTAGAGCGATGCAAACAGCTTAATTTATTGCCAGACGGCGCCATTGAAACCATCAATGAATGGGCATATGCATGCGTGGATGCACCGCTGATAGAAGAAGATGATGATATTTATATAGATTTTGAAATACTGGCCGAGCTGCAAGGATAAGATGATGACAGAAAAAAGAATCAGAGCAAAAGAAAGAGACGCGATTATTCAATCCCTGAAATCAGGCGTTACCCCGAAAATTGGTATACAGCATATTCAGGTAGGCCGCGTTAATGAACTGAAAGCCATGATACAGGATATCAAACGCATTGAAGACGGTGGCGCCGCTTTCAGGTTGATTATTGGAGATTATGGTTCTGGTAAAACGTTTTTTATGAGCGTGGTGCGTGCAATTGCTCTGGAACAGAAATTTGTAACTCTGCATGCCGATTTATCCCCAGACCGGCGTGTGCATGGAACCAACGGACAGGCTAAAAGTCTCTATTCTGAATTAATGAAAAATATGTCTACGCGCAACAAGCCGGATGGTAATGCTCTGACCAGCGTTGTAGAAAAATTCGTTACTCAGGTTCAAAAAGAAGCTGATAGCATCGGCAACAGTGTGGAACAAATCATTCATCAGAGACTCGCCGCTATTTCGGAAATGGTTGGCGGCTATGATTTCGCCAAAGTCATTGAAGCCTACTGGAAAGCCAGTGAACAGGATGATGAGCAACTAAAAGCCTGTGCGATTAAATGGCTGAGAGCTGAATACAGTACCAAAACCGAGGCACGTAATGATTTGGGTGTCAGAACCATTATTGCTGATGCTTCTTTTTATGATGCTTTAAAAATCATGAGCCTGTTTGTGCGACAGGCCGGTTATAGCGGATTACTGGTTAATCTGGACGAAATGGTCAATCTGTATAAACTTACCAATACACAGGCCAGAAAATCCAACTATGAGCAAATACTACGCATATTAAATGACTGCTTGCAGGGAAATGCTGAATACATTGGCTTTTTATTGGGCGGAACGCCAGAATTTCTGCTTGATCCCCGCAAGGGTTTGTACAGTTATGAAGCGTTGCAAACACGGCTGGCAGATAATAATTTTGCCAAACAGGCCGGGGTAATCGACTACTCATCCCCAGCCTTGCATCTGGCCAATCTGACACCAGAAGAATTGTATATTTTACTCAAGAATCTGCGCCATGTTTACGCTTCCGGAGACAGCAGTAAGTATCTTGTACCGGATGATTCTTTAACTGCATTTCTGGTTCATTGCAGCCAGATAATCGGCGATGCCTATTTCAGAACCCCACGCAATACTATCAAGGCTTTTCTGGATATGCTTGCTGTAATTGAACAGAATCCGGAGATTTCATGGCAACAACTGCTTGAATCTGTGGAGGTGGAAGAAGAAAAAGCTTCTGATATTGAAATTGAATGCGAAGATGATGATGACCTGACTGGTTTCAGACTGTAATGGAAGGCTATCATTTACTTAACCAGCAGGTAAAAAAATGGATTTACCAGCAAGGCTGGAGCAACCTGCGCGAAATTCAGCAACTTGCCATTGCACCCATACTGGCAGGAAAAACCGATGTTTTAATCAGCGCTTCAACAGCAGCAGGTAAAACAGAAGCAGCGTTTTTGCCTGCCTGTAGCCGGTGCATGGATATTCAGGATGGTGTAAGTATTTTATGCATCAGCCCTTTAAAAGCATTGATTAATGACCAGTACCGCCGTCTGCACAGTTTGGCAGAAATCGTATCCATGCAGCTTACCCCATGGCATGGTGATATTCCTGCAAATCAGAAAAACAAACTAAAAAAATCCCCTGCGGGCATCATCCTGATTACGCCAGAATCGCTAGAGGCGATGCTTATTAATGATGCAGGCTGGTTTCGAACTGCTTTTCAGCCATTACAATATATCATCATTGATGAATTTCATGCTTTTGTTGGCCGGGAAAGAGGCCAGCAATTATTATCACTGTTAACCCGTGTTGAGCACCTTCTGGGGAAACTAAAAGACCCCATTCCCCGTATTGCCTTAAGTGCCACGCTAGGCAATTTAAGCAGCGTTCCATTATCGCTACGCCCAAACCAGCGGCTCAAATGCCAGATTATCCGCGAAACACATACCCGTTCGCTAATCAATTTGCAGGTACGCGGCTATCTGGAACCCAAACAGCAGGTTCGGGCAAAAGATGATCCGGCCAAAATCATCAAAACCACCGCCTTTAACCAGATTTGTCTGGATATATTTCGTTTTTGCCGTGGCAGTAATCATCTTGTATTTGCCAATAGCCGCGCAAAAAGCGAGGCAATCTCGGTACACCTGAGTGATATGTGTGAACAGAAAAATCTGCCTAATGAATTTTTTCCACATCACGGCTCTCTAGACAAATCACTGCGGGAATCATTGGAAAAACGCTTACAGAAAGACACTCTCCCTACTACAGCAGTCTGTACCATGACACTGGAGCTGGGTATTGATATCGGTAAAGTTAATTCAATTTTACAGGTAGGTTGTCCACATTCGGTATCTAGCTTACGACAGCGGGTTGGGCGCAGTGGCCGGCGTGGTAATGCCGCTGTTTTACGTATGTTAATAGCCGAACGGGAAATAACAGAAAAATCCGATTTAATTGATTTGTTACACCTGGAGCTGATTCAGTCACTGGCTATGGTGCGCCTGTTAATCGGCAGTAAATGGTTTGAGCCAGCCGATCCCGGTTTGCTACATTTCTCTACCCTCTTGCATCAGATTCTGGCCATACTTGCCCAATGGGGCGGCATCAGAATAGAACAACTTTATCAATTGTTATGCAAAGAAGGCCCTTTCCAGAACATCACCACCAACCAGTTTAAAGCCCTGCTCAGCCATATGGGTTTACAACAATTAATTACCCAAACACACAATAATATTCTGGTTTTAGGTGAACATGGCGAAGCACTCGTTAATCATTATACTTTTTATAGTGTTTTTTATACGCCAGAAGAATACCGGGTAATATCAGAAAATAAAATACTTGGTTCAATACCGATAACGGGATTGCTTACCATCGGGCAAAATATTATTTTGGCCGGACAACGCTGGCAAATAATTGATATAAATACCGAAGAGAAAATCATTCTGGTTCGGCATGCTGGAGGCGGAACGCCACCTATATTTGAAAGTAATAGTCTAAATATTCATGATGTTCTTCGTGAAGAAATGTATCGAATATTATGTGATGAAGATTTCAGAATACCGGTTGCCCATAAAAAAGCAGACTTTACTGATAATAACGCTAAAAAGCTGTTTAAAGAAAGCTGCTATGTATTCAAGGCTTTTAAACTGGCAACAGAGAAATTAATTCAGTTTGGTGATACAGTTTATTTATTGCCATGGAAAGGCGATAAAATTGTTAATACCCTTTTTACCTTACTACTGCGGGAGAAACTATCAGTAGATATCAATGCAGGAATCATTACTATAGCTGATACTTCTATTGAACAGGTGAAAGCCGTATTGCAACAACTTGCTCAAGCCCAATTGGGTGAAGCCTGGACACTTGCAGAAATTGTGCCAGAAAGAAAACTGGAAAAATATGATTCTTATCTGCCTGAAAATCTGCAATTGATGAGTTATGCAAGTCAGGCTTTTGATATACCGGCAACCCAAGAATGGTTACAACAATTTGCAGATACCAAGTCTGAATTCAGCCAAACATAAATATTAACGATTCAAATCACAGCTAAAATGGCCATCCGGCAGCTTATATTACAATCAAATCCTGAAAATCATTTCTGCCGGCACGGTGCAAACAAATCCAGTTGTGTCTGGTATTCGCTGGTTTTCACATCCATTAATCCCAATACCGAATGAAAAATATTATCGTGTGAAAACGCCTGCCGCCGCGCATGCTGGCGCAGACAATGTATATCCAGCTTGCTTGTGCGGGCAAAATCATGATTGACCCACAACAGCATGGGTATATGGGTTTGTTCCGCTGGTGCAATAGCATAAGGTGTAGCGTGCAGATACATACCATTTTCTCCCAGTGATTCACCGTGGTCAGAAAAATACCACATCGCACTGGCCAAACCAGTTTGGCTTTGCAATAGTCTAATAATTTCTGCCAGTATATGGTCTGCGTATAGCACTGTATTATCGTAGGTATTGCGTAACTGTTCAGTCGTACACTGCTGAATCTGGTTGGTATCACAGGTAGGCATAAAATGCCGGAATGCATCTGGATAACGCTGGTAATAAGCCGGCCCATGGCTGCCCATCGTATGCAACACCAGCACTGCATCATCAGGTAATCTGGCCATTACGGTACGCAAATTAATCAATAGACTTTCATCCAGACAGCCATCACCAGTGCATTTTAAATCAGGTGCCCAATCCCGCATATCCACATGACGGATACGCTCGCATACTCCCTTGCAGCCACCATCATTATCACGCCAGAGCACATCCACACCTGCGCGTTGCAAAATATCCAGTAAACCTTCCTGATGTTTGGCCAGATTGGCTTTATAGTGCTGGCGTGGCATATTGGAAAACAGACACGGTAAAGAAACTGCTGTGGCAGTACCACAGGAAGTTACCTGCGGAAAATTAATTATATTCTCTCCCATTGCTGCCAGTTCTGGCGTGGTCTGACGCTGATAGCCATTCAGCCCCCAGCTCTGCGCCCGCGTGGTTTCACCCACCACCAGCACCAGCAAACGCTTTTGCCCACGGCGCTGATGGCTGGCATCCAGCCCAATCCGCTGTAAAGGCCGATGCGCATCATATGCGTTATAAGCAGTTTTCAGCGCAGCACCAATTATATTCGTTGGCACAATTAAATGATTAACAGCTTTATTATTACGGAAAAAAGAAATATAGCTACCGTAGGCCAGCAGAATTATAGTAACCACTATAGCCAGAGAAGCAGCTATAGCAACCACCCGCCTACCCAGCTCACGATACCATGGGCGTGCATAGCAGATGCTCACTCCCCAGCAATACCACTGTGCCGGTAACAACCCCGTAATGCCCAACCACATCCAGAATTGCGGCGTTAACCAGGCACCCGCCTCACCTAGATTAGTCTGAAGAATATTTTGCAGCATATTGGCATCAAAATAAACATTCTGCATCATCACTGCATAGCTCACCGCGGAACTCAGTAATAACAGCAGTGGCACCATCAGCCGATGCAGATATGGCCAGAACAGCAATTGCATACAGAAATTCATTGCAGCCAGCATCAATATGGGCACAGTTAACCAAAAAATGACATTATTATTATTCAGGCTCACATGCTGGAACAGATAATGCCAGAAACCCATATTCAGTATCACTAAAAGATAAGCGCTCAGCAATAACACTATCCGATTACTGCTTATTACCCACTTAGACTGCATCACCAGCCCCTGTTAACCAAACAGAAACAAGTGTAAAAAAACAGCCTTAAGTGAAGCTTAAGGTAAAACGCGCCAACAGCCAGTGACGTTGTGATACGGTAGCATTATATTTCTGCAAAGTACCATTTTGTACTTATCAGGAGTCTGAAATGAGTCAATCATGGCATCATGAACAGCATTTTTCCAATCGTAATAACTGGTTACGTGCCTGCGTTCTGGGCGCAAACGATGGCCTGATTTCTACCGCCAGCCTGCTCATGGGGCTGGCTGCCGCCGAACCAAATCAGCATACACTACTTATATCGGGCATAGCCGCACTCGTTTCCGGAGCAGCCTCGATGGCGGCCGGAGAATACGTTTCTGTTTCCAGCCAGCGCGATACTGAAGCAGCGGACTTACGTAAAGAACAGGACTCTCTTATCCGCTATCCGGAAATAGAACTGGAAGAACTCACCGATATTTATCGTCAGCGCGGATTGAACGAAACTCTGGCGCAACAGGTTGCAGAAGCCTTAACCAAGCACAACGCTCTTGAAGCCCATGCCCGTGAAGAAATCGGTATCACCGAAGTAAGCAAAGCCAATCCCCTACAGGCAGCACTGGCCTCAGCCCTGTCCTTTGCTTGCGGTGCCTTACTACCAGTATTACTATCCCTATTAAGCTCAACCGTATGGCTGATGAGTACACTGGCTATCACTACCATAATCGGCCTTGGTATTCTTGGCTGCATCTCAGCCTATCTGGGTGGCGCGCCCAAACGTCCGGCAGTGACCCGGATAGTTGTACTGGGTGCTCTTGCTCTGGCATTAACCAGTATGATAGGACGAATTATCGGTATTATTATCTGAAAAAAGTATGCGTATACTGATTCTTGAAGACGACAACGATATCGCAGATGGCCTCAAGGCCGGCCTGAGCCAGCATGGCATGGCCTGTGATGTCTTTGCGTCTGGCCGATTGGGAGAGCAGGCCTTAAGTGCTGCGCCATACGATGCTGTAATTCTTGATTTAAGTCTGGCAGAAACAGATGGCATGGAGGTACTCAGCCATTGGCGCAATCAAGGTATTAGCACCCCCGTACTGATCCTCACTGCACGGGATGCCCTGCCCGACAGACTGGCCGGCCTTAATGCCGGCGCTGACGACTATCTAGGCAAACCCTTTGCCCTCGACGAAGTAATTGCCCGCTTGCACGCTCTTATGCGTCGCAGTCAGGGCATTAGTTGTGCCGAAATCAGCTTTGGCCAGCTTAGCATTAATCTGAATAGCTGTAGTGCCAGCCTGTACGGCCAGCCTCTGAATCTTACCCAGCGCGAATGGTTACTTTTACAACTATTTGTAACCCATCCACAACGCGTATTCAGCCGCGCCCAGATTGAAGACAACCTGTATAACTGGGAGCAGGAAGTCGAAAGCAATGCCGTAGAAGTCCACGTACACCATTTACGCAAAAAAATCGGTGCCACTATCATCCGTACCCGCCGCGGGCTTGGCTACCAGCTCGGAGAGGCGCCATGAAAGCAACCACAGCCATTAGTCGGCGTTTACTTATCTATCTTGGCCTCACCTTACCCATTCTGTGGATAGTCACCGCCTTTATCAGCGCGGCAGCCGTTATGCATGAAATAAACGAAGCCGGCGATACCCAGATGAGCCAGCTGGCACAGCGCCTCATGCATACCCCGATTAACCTCGACAGCAACTACAACCCAAATTTACCACCTATACCCAAATCACAGCGTGGACTTATCGACAGCAAAGAATCTGGCTATGCTATCTGGTATAAAGGGCGGCTAATTAATGCCGATGAAACCGGCCAGACCATTGCCTATAAAAGCAATTATCAGGGCTTTATCAATCAGGGATACTGGTGGCAAAGCCATGCATGGCGTATCTTTTACCTGCATGATGCTCGGTTACAACTGGAAGTTGCCGTAGCATTCAGCATGCATGAACGCCTGCAAACCGTATTACGCGCCGTGTGGTCACAACTGGCCGTATCCATCCTTGCCCTGCCCTTACTGCTCTGGCTAATCGCATGGGGTGTACGCCGTGGTACCAAACCGCTCCAGACTTTAGCGCAAACCCTATACCAGCGCGACCCGCATAGCGTTAGCCCGATATCCGGCGCCGTGCCAACCGAAATCCAGCCCATAATTACCGCACTGAACGACTTACTCCAGCGCATCGAACAAACCCGCACACGCGAATTACGCTTCACCGCCGATGCCGCCCATGAACTGCGCAGCCCGCTGGCTGCACTCAAAGTACAAACCGAAGTCCTTGCCCTAACCAATCTGGACGACGCCCAGCAACAGCGCGTACGCAATATTGAGCACAGCATAAACCGCACCACCCACCTGGTCGATCAGCTCCTCACCCTCTCCCGTCTTGACCCCCTTACTGAACCGCCCTACACCGCCGCAGTAAACTGGACAGACATCACTAGCGAGGCCATAGAAAGCGTAAACCTGTATGCACGCGAACGCCATTGCCGCATCCAGCGCCAGTTTCAAACTGAGCCAGCAGCCGTACTACCACTATCCGGTGACCATACCCTGCTTACCATCCTTATCCGCAATCTGCTCGACAACGCCATCCGCTACAGCCCTGAACACAACACCATTAACATAACACTGGCTGCCGACACTATCACCATCACCAACCCCGGCAACGGCGTTACTCCCGAAAACCTGCAACGCCTGCGTGAACGCTTTTTCCGCCCGGCCGGACAGGAAAGTAGTGGCAGCGGATTGGGATTGTCTATTGTAGATAGTGTTGCGCAGTTGCATGGGCTCAAAGTAGAAATTAACAATCTTAAGAATAAGCTGGGGCAAAGGATTGGGTTTCAAGTAGAGATACATAACCAAATGAATCCACTTAGAAACTTTATTGCCACATGCACATACAGTTAAATTATTTTTAAGAAAACAACTCCCCCCTTAAATATCCCCCGAGTAAATAAGCACAGATCAATAAGTACATAGATAACTAGAGCACCAAATAAAATTCATAAGAATTTGTATTGGTTAAAATTTTATTATATTATATTACAATATATATTACAATTCGAATCAAAAAAAATAAATTTAAATTACATTTCGATGTATTTTTTAATAAAAAATACTGCAATTGTAGAAACATCTTTTTAATATTAATACCAAAATTTTGTGCTAAATTAAATGTATATGAATAAGGAGCAGCTATGAATAATAGTGAAATTATTAATATGGAAAACAAGGATTTACACATGGAAAATTCAAATCCAGAAGTCGACAGCCAACTAAAGGGGCATGCTATTGAAAAAAGATCAAGGAAATCTTTAAGAGAGCGTTTAGAGCAAAAATTTAAAGAAACTGATATTAAATCTTATGAAGAAAAGGATTATTGGGATCGAAAAACAATGAATGGTTTTGCCACTATTCCAAGAGTATTACCTATTACGATGCAAATTTTGGATGTCTTAACTAAAGGGAAGCCCATTGGGCATACATATTTTTGCTTATGGGCCAGACAACCAGATTTCAGCTTTATGAAAATTGATAATCCAACAGCATTTGCTATTGAGGCAGGTTTCACTCGTGAAAGAGCAAAAGATACATGGAAAACAAGAATGGCTAAATTAGTTGAATACGGCCTAATAAAAAGCTATGAAGGACATACAGGCCCATACCATTATATATTGCTAAGAGACCCAGTAAAGGTAATGAATGAATTAAATGAAAAAGGAGAATTTCAACAAACTTGTTTAAAACATTTATATGCACGATTTAAAGAAAGAGCTGAAGAAGTAGGGGCAAGTTATGAATAATTGCCCCACCCCAATTGAAACTTTAGTAAAAAAGAAAGGAAGTAAATATGTTGATACAAATCCTTATTGAATTAGGAAAACTCTTCAATTCAATCAGTAATTTTATATCATTTTTAATTTACATATTCAGTAAGTTCTCTTAAGTACTAACAACAACGACAGGGTGCTGCAACACCTTGTCGTTCTGTTTCACTAGCAGTTTAAACAAATTATTTCTTTTTATCCAGCTTTTTAAATTATTGCTCCAACTCGCTTAACAGCAACATTGAAAATATCTAGCAAGCTGGATGATTTGTATAATTTGCCATTTAGAAATGAAATAAATCTAAATAATGTCAGTAATAATTGTATTAAACTAATCACTTTGTATGACAACTTGTGATTTACTATATTCGCAAAAAATTTAAATGCATTATTGAATTGTAATCAAGGATAAACATAGCCACAACAGACAAAATCACATGATAAATAAAACAATTTAAGCTCAACTGCCAATTTGTAGTAGCAAATAATAGCGGGATTGATAAACCGGAACTAAAACTAGCAGAACGAAGCCTCACTGCTATTGATCATCATTTGAAAGCTCATTAATAGCATATACACATGAGACCACATAAAATACAAAGCATTCACGCTTGACTTGTCTAGTTCTTCGGGCTGCTGAACCCATGTAGTCTATTGAAACCAACAGCATATTTAGCAGTAAAATTGCACCAAACTTACAACGCAATAGGCTTTCAGTAGCACATTATTTGGTAGCTTAGTAGTCTGATTGGCCTGATCAGGCTGCGATTAATACCTAGCTTTCCAAACAAAAATTTAAAAATTACTGTTCATGTATTACCCGGTAGGTGGGCTGATTTTCCTCAATTTCGATTTTTTTCAGCCTATCACAACTGGGCGTACCGACGAAGTCTTTAAACGGTGACTCCTGCTCGTTTTTACAACTCTGTTTCAGGCGTATTTTATCAAACTGAGAGGGTTTATATGCAAATACATTGCTAATTGAAAATAAAAACAATAGTGTCATTACAATGTAAGTTAAATCAGTTTTCATTTTTCTTTATTCCTCATCAAAAAGATAAAAATTTAACCTGTATAGCCTTTCTTTACTTGTTCAAAGCAGTCTGAATGCTAGATAAGCTATCCCGAACTGCATAGTGATTAGTATCACTTCCTTGATATATGGCACGATAGGAACCATAATCAATCACTTTATTAATCATATTACCATTAATAATTGCCTTATTACCATCAGCTGCGGTAACTATAAAATAAGCCATATTTTCCACCTTTGAAAATTAATATTTATATATTAATATTATAGTAACAAACCTATACTAATAAGCCAAACTTTAATTTAAAATAAATTTAATTTATATTTACTTCATCGATTGATTTGCTTCTACAAGACAATTATTAAAAATTAATTTGTGAAAATAGAATTTATTTAAATATGATTTTTAAATTATACATTTTGCCTTAAAGATAAAATGAATAGCACCAAAATCTGCAAAATGACACTATAGTAATTCTATTGAAAGCTATTTATTGTAGCCATTAAACCTGCTAAAATTGTCTACTCTATGTGAGATTTGTAGATATAAGCCCGCTCACATAAATTGACACCTATATGCGCACTGAGGGAATAATCCACACTCATTTGCTATTTATGCGCCTATCGTCTAGTGGCCGAGGACACTGCCCTTTCACGGCGGCAACCGGGGTTCGAATCCCTGTAGGCGTGCCAAAATCGAATTAAACTGGATTTTATTTTTTCACTAAGTATTGATATTCTTTTCAAGACCAAAAATAATTGAATTGATAACACTATTTGTGCAAATGGATAGAGCAGTATATAAATTAATATTTGAAATGTTTTATTATTGAAATAACTGCTTGAATTAATGGATTTTTGCATGGAACAATAAAATAAAAAAACAGCGCTTTAAAAGCGCTGTTTTTTTATTTTAAATAACACAATTATTTTTTCAGAATTTGTCTAACTAGAATCATTATGGCTGAAACAAAGAAAACCAGTCCTAATACCTGACTCATTGTATCCCAGTTGTGCAGATTCAATGCCAGAGGCGCTTCACCCTCTCCTAGAGCAATAGAAGCAACAATTATCATCGCCATTACTACGCCAACGATACTTTCACCAACGATCAGGCCAGCTGCTAATAAAGTACCGCGACGGTCTGTGGCTTTCAGTTCACGCGCCTGAATTTTTGGATCTGTATGACGTTTTCTGATATGGCGCATACAAAAGTATGAAAGTACGGTGCCGATAAAAATTGGCATATTTACAGAAGCAGGCAGATAAATACCCATGCCTACAGCCAGTGGAGGAATACTCAAGCCCGGACGAAGACGTTTTACTACTATATCCAGAACAATCAGGAATATACCTAAACATACACCAGCCATGATGTAGGTCCATTCCAGATTATGCGAAAAAATGCCTTTGGCGATTGTGGTCATCAGGGTTGCCTGAGGAGCAGAGAGCGCCTGAGTGGCATCCATACCAGAGCGTGGCAAGGCTCCGGTAAAACCGTAAGCGTTGTAGAGCAGTTCCAGTACAGGTGAAATAACGAGGGCACCAACAATACTGCCAATAATCAGTGCTACCTGCTGCCGCCACGGTGTGGCCTGTATCAGATGGCCAGTTTTTAAATCCTGTAGATTATCATTGGAAATGGTGGAAATAGCCATGACTACTGAAGCGGTAAACAGCGCCAGTGCGGTCATAAACTGATTGCCACCAGCCATGGAAAAAATACCACTGGACTGACCGATTACCATAAATACCAGAGATATGATAACGATGGAGACAATACCGATACTGGATATCGGGCTGGAAGAGGAACCAATCAGGCCGGCCATATAGCCACTGGCTGCGGCCACGAGAAAACCAATGATAAAAGCCATAATAGTGGCACATGCGACCAAAGCACAGGCCATACCGAAAGAAATCGGTGCGCTGGCAATAAAACTGTAGAAGGTAGCAATCAGAATAATCAGAGTTATCAGAATTATCAGCAACATGGTTTTGGGCGATAAATCCTGATTTACCCGTTGTTGTGATTGGCTAGTATCCGAACCGGAGCTAAAGGCCTGAAAAGATAATTTCATGCCTTCAAGCATGGGTTTGAACAGGGTTATTAATGTCCATATTGCGGCCACAGCGATGGCACCGGCACCAATATAGCGGACTTTGGTAACCCATAGATTAATGGCGAAATCCACCATCTGAGCATTTTCCGGCATGGGAGTGGTACTGGTGAAATACGGTACCGCTATTCCCCATGAGAAAAACATACCCAGTAATACGGCAATACCGCCGGTAATGCCAACCAGCCAGCCGGCTCCCAATAAAGCCAGAGAGAATCCCATTGGTACCTGAAACACTGCACCGCCTACTTTAAACCAGGCACTGGCACTTTCGCTGACTACACGCAACCCACTAACCAGAAAGCTGAAAATACCTGACAATATGCCGCCGGTAACAATCTGTTTAACCCCGCTTTGCGGTGTGTCGTCTTCGCTTTCCTGTGGTTGATTGTGGTCACCAGCCTTCAGAATTTCAGCGGCCGCCAGACCTTCCGGATAGGGTAAATCACTGTTGACTACGAGCACATGGCGTAATGGCACGGTGAAGATGACACCAAGAATACCACCGGCAATACAAATAAGAGTTGTTTGCCAGAATGGAAACCCCTGCCAGTAGCCAATCATTAACAGGCCGGGTAAAACAAAGATTATTGACGACAGGGTGCCGGCAGCGGATGCCTGTGTTTGCACCATGTTATTTTCAAGAATATTTGAACCCCGAAAACATTTCAGTACAGCCATGGATATCACGGCAGCAGGTATGGATGATGCGAATGTCAGGCCAACTTTCAGCCCCAGATACACGTTAGATGCAGTGAATATTACTGTGATTAATGCACCTAAGATCATGCCGCGAATGGTAAGTTCCCGGTATTGATCGACCGCCGATGAGGTGGTTGAGGGGTGTTGCATGTAATAACTCCATAAAGATGCGACCCAGAATGATAGCAATAATATTAAAATTTCTGGATATTAATTTATCCTTGCACGACCGCCATTTTGGACAAAAAGCAGCATTGTACAAACTGGTTTGTGTTTTTTCTTTAGATTTTAAGAATATAGTGTAAATTATGTTTTTTTATTTTTTTATTATGTTAATTAAATTTAAATTTATCCGCATTATCTTTCTTCTTTTTCGATGGTGATTTCTTTTCTGGCTGTTTATTGTCAACCATGATGCCGGTGTCTATACTAGCTATTTTTGTCAAGCTGTGTATTTGTCATGTCTTTAGTTCTGGTTTTACAAAATGCTGCTTTGCGCCAGTGTAATTTATCCGCTTTACATACGATTATCCCGCCAACACCAGAGTATACATTTGATGATTCTGTACTGCGGCTGCCAGTTAGTGCGGATTTTCAGCTAGCTGAATCAGTGCAGGCTCAATTACTTGAGCAGCAGATTGATTTTGCCATTGTGCCAGACCAGAGTTTTGCTGATTTGGGCTTGATTATCAGCGATATGGATTCCACGCTGATTACGATTGAATGTGTGGATGAAATTGCTGCCGGTGTGGGCTTGCAGTCACAGGTTGCGGCTATAACCGAACGTTCCATGCGTGGTGAAATTGATTTTGAGCAGTCATTACGTGCGCGGGTAGCGCTGTTAAAAGGTTTACCGGTTACTGAACTACAGCGTGTATATGAAGAGGTGCTGAAATTGTCACCGGGTGCGGAATGGCTGTTACAGCAGTGTCATGAGTATGGCGTTAAGTTTATGCTTGTTTCCGGTGGTTTCACCTATTTTACTGAACGGTTACAACAGCAATACGGGCTTGACTATACTTTTGCCAATCAGCTGGTTGTCAAAAATGATGTGCTAACCGGCGAACTGGCTGGCAGAATTATCGATGCACAGGCCAAAGCCGATTTACTGGCTGAATATAAGGATAAACTTGGACTGGACAATTTGCAGGTTGTAGCAATGGGTGATGGTGCCAATGATATTCCGATGTTACAGGCCGCTGGCTTTGGTGTGGCCTATCATGCGAAGCCGAAAACACAAGCGGCTACTTCAATCAGTGTACGCTTTGGTGGCCTTGATACTGTGCGCAAGTGGTTCCGCTGATTACCACGGTTATCTTTCAGCACATTTACTATTAGAAATATCTTTACATCTTTAGCAGTATTGCTGAATAAGATTAAATAACTTCAGACTATGCTGTCTTGTTTTTGTTACCCTTTTTTTCTTTGACTATCCCTGAAACAGAGGGCACACCATACAAAGTAATATAGCCTAAATAATCCATTTGCGCATATTCTGCTGATTTTTTCACAGCTTGCAGAAAATTATTGATAAGAAAATAATTTTCTAATTTAAAATTCTCTTCTGGCTGCCCAACAGTCATACTTACTGGTATTTTTTATTTTTCAGTTTATCCCCTTTGGAAGCATAAGCAAATTGATAACTGAATATCTGATCAAACCAGATTTTTAAAATGGCTGGCATATTAAACCAATATATCGGGTACTGGTGGATAATAAGTTTGTGCCTGAGTAAGGCTGCCTGTTCGGCGCTGATATCAATCTGATAATCAGGGTATAAATGATGAATACTCCTGATTTCAAGGTCAGGCATTTTTAAGGCTAAATCTGTACTGATTGCCTTATTCGCTACTGAATGGTCAAAATCCGGGTGAACAAGAATCATCAGTACCATGATTATCCCCTCTTTGAACGAGCACTATAAAAGTTTTATCTACTCCAATTAGTTCAGTAGTATTTTAAAAAAGGCTATAACTCTTTATTATTTGCGTAACAAGCAAAAAAATTTGGTGAGCTCAGAAGAAACATGCCCGATATTACGGAGATAACGTTAAGCTTACAACTCAAACAACTGGAAAGAGATGGTTTGATTTCCCAAACAGTAAAAACAGTAAAAGGGAATAAACCGCCGATGCAGGTTAGCTATGCGCTTGCTGATAAAGGCCAGTCGCTTAGCCCGATTTTGATGGCATTATCCGAATGGACAAAAGAGATTAACTACTCCGGTTAAATGGCTTTATCAGGCTATAACAGGTAAATCATCAGGCCAGTATTATCGTCTAAAGTATTTTAACCGGCATAGGTTGTCTGGTATTCAGTATATTTTATTTATTCTGGATAAGGTTAAATCTAGCATAATTCCTTGATTTACCCATGAATAAAGTTGACTAAAATTGTCGGGTATTAGATAATTCACCTATTGTCAATCTATTTCGGGTTTTGTCATGCGTTTAACCACCAAGGGGCGCTTTGCTGTCATTGCCATGCTGGATTTAGCCATGCATGCGCAATCTGGTGCGGTAAACCTGACTGCAATTAGCGAACGCCAGCGCATTTCCCTGTCCTATCTTGAGCAGCTGTTTGGCAAATTACGCCGTGCCGGGCTGGTAGAAAGTATTCGTGGTCCGGGTGGTGGCTATGTTTTAAGTCATGATGCTGCCCAAATCAATATTGCCGACATTATTGCTGCGGCAGAAGACACTCTGGATGCTACGTTATGTGGCGGCAACGCTGATTGTCAGGATGGTACGCCCTGTCTGACGCATGACTTATGGGCCAACTTGAATAAAACCATAGACGGCTATCTGCGTGGGATTACTTTGCAATGTATTCTGAACCAGCAAACCTACCGTAATAACAGTAACGAACAAAAAAGCAGCCTTGAGCAGCCGATCACTCTGATAAATCTGCATTAACTCCTGCGCTGCCATGGATATTAAATTAAAGAGAACACGACAATGACCGTAAAACTTCCTATTTATCTGGATTATTCAGCTACTACGCCGGTTGACCCGCGCGTGGCAGAAAAAATGATTCCGTACCTGACTGAGTTATTTGGCAATCCGGCCTCCAACAGCCATGGTTTTGGCTGGCAGGCAGAAGAAGCAGTTGAAAATGCGCGTAATGAAATTGCAGCGTTAATTGGTGCTGATTCAAAAGAAATTATTTTCACTTCTGGCGCAACTGAATCCGATAATCTGGCCATAAAAGGTGCCGCACAATTTTATGCCAGTAAAGGTAAACATCTGATTACGGTCAAAACCGAACATAAGGCCGTACTGGACACCATGCGCGAGCTTGAGCGCGAAGGTTTTGAAGTTACCTATCTGGGTGTACAGGAAAATGGCCTGATTGATCTGGCTGAACTAGAGGCAGCTATTCGCCCGGATACGACTCTGGTTAGCGTAATGTGGGTGAATAATGAAATTGGCGTGATTCAGGATATTGCGGCCATTGGTGCTATCTGCGCCGAAAAAGGCATTATTTTTCATGTTGACGCAGCACAGGCTACCGGCAAGGTGCATATCGACGTAAAAGCCAATCAGATTGGTTTATTGAGCATGTCGGCACACAAAACCTACGGGCCTAAAGGTATCGGTGCTTTATACGTACGGCGCAAGCCGCGTGTTCGCCTGAATGCCCAGATGCATGGTGGCGGGCATGAGCGCGGTTTCCGCTCCGGTACGCTGGCCACTCATCAGATTGTCGGCATGGGCGAAGCATTCCGGCTGGCACGGCTGGAAATGGATAAGGACAATGCTCATGCCAAGGCACTGCACGAGCGCTTTCTGAATGCTATTAAAGATGTCGAAGAAGTGTATATCAATGGCGACCTGCAACATCGTGTTTATCAGAATCTGAATATCAGTTTCAACTTTGTTGAAGGTGAAAGCCTGATTATGGCGGTTAAGGACATTGCCGTTTCCAGTGGTTCTGCCTGTACATCAGCCAGTCTGGAACCGAGCTACGTACTGCGTGCACTTGGGCGCAATGATGAACTGGCTCACAGTTCACTGCGAATTACTTTCGGGCGCTTTACCACTGAAGCCGAAGTGGATTACGCCGCAGAACTGATTAAATCCAAAATTGGTAAACTACGTGAGCTGTCACCGCTATGGGAAATGCATCAGGAAGGCATTGATCTGAGCAGTGTAGAATGGGCAGCCCATTAATCCGTCTACACGGAAACAATCTTCTTCTGCCCTGTTGGCAAAGCAGGGCAGTACACTACAATATAGGTTATTTGCTGCGAAGATAGAAAAGATTTTATTTTCTCGAGCATCAAAATAATTGTAAAAGGAACACATCATGGCCTACAGCGATAAAGTCATTGATCATTATGAAAATCCACGCAACGTCGGTTCTTTTGAAAAGGGCGACCAGAATGTGGGCACAGGGATGGTGGGCGCACCAGCCTGTGGAGACGTTATGAAATTGCAAATCAAGGTAAGTGATAACGGTATCATTGAAGATGCCAAATTCAAAACCTATGGCTGTGGTTCTGCCATTGCCTCCTCCAGCCTGATTACTGAATGGGTAAAGGGTAAAAGTCTGGATGAAGCACTGGCTATTAAAAACAGTGCCATTGCTGAAGAGCTAGCCTTACCTCCGGTAAAAATCCACTGCTCTATTCTGGCCGAAGACGCTATTAAGGCTGCTGTAGCTGATTATCGAAAAAAACATAACGAGTAACATGATGATTTTTGGTAGTACCGCAAATAATGACGAATCCACTACTGAAAATAATGATAATCATCAGGTTAATGCAGTACGCCTAAACAATATCAAAATGTGTACCAGACAATATTGTCTGGAATGTAGTGAACCAATATCACTCGAGCGCCAGACTCAGTACACTGGCACGCGTTTTTGCGTTAATTGTGAAGAGAAAATAGAAATCAAACGCTGTTTTCTCTCTTCATATAAACGCCGTTTTAACCGTAACAAATCCTGAATATGCCTTGCGCTAAATTCAGGAGAAGTTTAAACAGGAGAGAACATGATTTCTCTGACTGAAAAAGCTGCCCAGCACATTAGTAACTATCTGACCAAACGTGGTAAAGGCGAAGGCATTCGTCTTGGTGTCAGAAACAGTGGTTGTTCGGGCATGGCTTATACTCTGGAATTTGTCGACCATATCCAGCCAGAAGATTTACTTTTTGAGCAACATGGTGTCAAAGTATTTGTTGACCCCAAAAGCCATGTCTATCTGGATGGCACCGAACTTGATTTTGTCAAAGAAGGTTTGCAGGAAGGTTTTAAATTTGCCAATCCCAATGCCAAAGACGAATGTGGCTGTGGTGAAAGCTTTCACGTTTAAGCAGTAGCCGTTTTTGTCTGAAAGCTATAAATTTGCTGGCAAATACCGCAGCCGAGGTCAAAACAGCCAAATTTTATTTTTCTGAAAAAGCAGAATACCGGTAAAAACTCGGTTTACACCGTCTGGCCATCTCTGCTTCAACCCTGTTGTCACCCTAAGGTGAGCTGCATGAACCAATACTTTGCACTTTTTCAATTACCCGAACAGTTTAATATTGACGACAAACAGCTTGAGCAGAATTATCGTCTGCTGGCCGCACAATGTCACCCGGATAAATTTGCGGCCAAAAGTGCTTTCGAACAAAAACAGGCAATGATGTTGGCAACCACGGTAAACGAAGCTTATCGTATCCTGAGCAATCCATTAGATCGTGCAGCGTATTTGTTACAACAGCAGAATATTGATGCAGACGCACCTGAACACACCCATTTTCCAGCCGATTTCTTAATGCAACAAATGCAATGGCGTGAAACACTGGAAGATGCCCGTGCCGAAGCTGATGCGGCAACCCTACAGGAGCTGGCCGCAACCATTCAGCTGCAACAAGACAGATTGTATCGGGAGCTGAATACTGCTTTCACGCAGAATCAAACGGAAAAAGCGGCCGAGCTGGTACGTCAGGGGCGTTTTTTACAGAAATTACAGACAGAAATTCAGGCAGCACTGCCCTGATACCATCAACGTTATAGCAGCAAACATGGTTTGAGAAAAAATCAAATCGTTAAGTAATTTTTAAAATCAGGACAAAATTCAGATTATGGCCTTATTGCAAATTGCCGAACCCGGCCTATCCGCCGCCCCGCATGAACACCGCCGTGCCGTTGGTATTGATCTGGGTACAACCAATAGTCTGGTAGCCACCGTACGCAGTGGCCATGCAGAATGTCTGGCAGATGAACAGGGGCAGATTGCACTGCCCTCAGTTGTACGTTATCAACAGGATTGTCCCCCGGAAGTAGGCACAGATGCATTAAAAGCCCAGCGCATTGATCCAACCAACACCATCAGTTCCGCTAAACGTCTGATTGGCCGTACCCTTGACGACATCAGAAATCAATCTGAAACCCGCTATTTGCCTTATCATTTTACTAATGATGAGCGCATCATCAATATTCACACCCGCGCCGGTAATAAAACCCCGATAGAAGTTTCTGCTGATATCCTGCGCGTACTGAAAACACGGGCAGAAAACAGCCTGGGCGGTGAACTTGCCGGTGCTGTTATTACCGTACCAGCCTATTTTGACGATGCACAGCGTCAGGCAACCAAAGATGCCGCCCGGCTGGCCGGTTTGCATGTTCTGCGGTTACTGAATGAGCCAACCGCAGCCGCCATTGCCTATGGTCTGGATAATGCAGCAGAAGGAACATTCATCGTTTACGACCTCGGTGGCGGAACATTTGATGTATCGGTTTTAATCTTAAGCCGCGGCCTATTTGAAGTTAAGGCAACTAACGGCAATAGCGCCTTGGGTGGTGACGATTTCGATCAACGCCTGTTCTGCTGGTTACTGGAACAGAATAAACTATCACAGTTAAATGCGCAGGATAGTGCACTATTACAATCGCTCTCGCGGGCAGCTAAAGAAACCCTGACCAATGAAGCATCAACCACTATTGCAGCTACCCTTTCCGACGGCCAGCAGATTCTCACTGATATCAGTCGCGATACCTTCCATCAGTTAACGCAGCCACTGGTAGCCAAAACACTGGAACCAGTTAAACAGGCCATGCGTGATGCCAATATCAGCAAAACTGATATCAAAGGCGTAATCATGGTGGGTGGTGCTACCCGCATGCTGCATGTGCAGCAGGCAGTAGCCACCTTCTTTGGCCAAACGCCGCTGAATAACCTCAATCCCGATGAAGTAGTGGCACTAGGAGCTGCCATGCAGGCTAATGTGCTGGCAGGCAACAAAAATGATGATGAATGGCTGCTGCTGGACGTAACCCCATTATCACTGGGTCTGGAAACTTATGGCGGGCTGGTAGAGAAAGTGATTCCGCGTAACAGCACCCTGCCAACTGCGCGTGCACAGGATTTTACTACCTTTAAAGACGGGCAAACAGCCATGATGATTCATGTGCTACAGGGAGAACGTGAGCTGGTAGCCGATTGTCGCAGTTTGGCACAATTTACCCTGCGCGGTATTCCGCCGATGGCAGCCGGAGCTGCTCGCATACGGGTTACATTTCAGGTAGATGCTGATGGCTTGCTATCGGTATCTGCCCGCGAGCAAACCACAGGCGTACAAGCTCATATTGAAGTGAAACCTTCCTATGGGCTAGACGATACCGTTATTACCCAAATGCTGAAAGACAGTTTTACCCATGCACAGACTGATGCCCAGCAGCGTGCCCGTGCCGAAGCCACAGTAGAAGCAGAAAGCATTATTGCAGCGGTTAACGGCGCCCTGACACTGGATGCTGATTTACTCAGCACCGATGAACAGCAGGCCATTCAGACAGCGCTAGAACAAACCCAACACCAGATTGAGCATGGCAATGCACAGGATATCCGCGATGCCATACATAGCCTGAGTCACGCAACTGATGAATTTGCTGCCAGACGCATGAACCGCAATATCCAGCGTGCCTTACAGGGTAAAAACGTCAGTGAAATCTAAAATTTTAACCGCAGACACATTAAAATGTTTGCCTATACACAGGAGATAACAAAATGTTAAAACTATATTACATAGCCGGTACCTGTTCATTCGTACCACACGTAGCCCTGCAATGGAGCGGGCTGGAATACACTGCTGAAGAAGTAGGTCGCGACAAAGTTAAATCCGCCGAATATCTGGCCTTGAATCCACAAGGCCAAGTACCTTTACTCACAGACGGTAACTGGGCACTTAGCCAGAACATTGCCATTATCGATTACATTAATGACCTTGCGCCCAACAAAGGCATTTATGGTGCCACGGCTGACAATGATCCTAAAGCACGTGCCAAAGCACGCCAGTGGTTAGCTTTTGCCAATAGTGACTTGCATTCAGGATTTAAGCCTATTTTTGGTGCAGCCAGAATGATTGAGGGCGAAGAAGCACAAAGCAAACTTCAGGCCAATGCCTGTGCCGCAGTAGCCAAAATGTTTGCTTCGGTTGATACCGTTCTGGCTCAACAGGATTACTTAACCGGTAACAGCATCAGTATTGCCGATGTTTACGTTTATATAGAAATGCGCTGGGCACAAAGATGTAAAATTGACCTGAGCCAATACCATAACCTGAATGCATTTTATCAGCGCGTAGAAGCAGACGCCGGCGTTGCTGCTGTAGTGAAAGCTCAAAGACTGATTTAATACCAACCTCGGCGTGGCTGATTTCACTTCTTAAAGCCAGCCACGCCTGCATTATTTAGAAATACGGAACCACCATGCCCAAAATTACTGTACTGCCTCATCCTCAACTCTGTCCTGAAGGAAAAGTACTAGACAATATTCCCTCAGGAACCAGCATTTGTGATGCATTACTTGAGCATGATATTGAAATTGAACACGCCTGCGAACAATCCTGTGCCTGTACAACCTGTCATGTTGTTATTCGAGAAGGATACGACAGCCTGCCTGAACCAACCGAGCAGGAAGAAGATTTACTTGATCAGGCTTGGGGGCTGGAAGCAGATTCACGCCTGAGCTGTCAGGCACGACTGGCTAACAGTGATGTTACTATCGAAATTCCCAAATACACCATTAACCACGCGCGTGAAGAGCACTAATATCAGACAGTACTGATCAACCATACTGAAACTCTTTTATATTCTTTTGCCAATCACCCTCATTAAATACAGATTTACACCATGAAATGGACTGATATACACCGCATTGCCGAAGAACTGGCAGACCGCCATGAAGACATTGACCCTGTCAACATTCGCTTTACCCAACTGCGCGAGCTGATACTGGCCTTACCAGAATTTGATGACAAGCCTGAACACTGTGGCGAGCGCATACTCGAAGCAGTTCAGCAGGCATGGATTGACGAAACTGCCTGAGTCAATATACATCAAACCACCAAGATGCCAGAAACAATTTAGACTCAGCAACAGTACTCAACTATTTGCTGCCAAACCGGTTGGCCATTCTACGGAGTAAACATTAGCTTTAGTGAATCGAAAAAAAGGAAATAATCATGAGCCTTAAAAACAGATTAATTGAACACACTCATACTTTGAATGATGTGCAAACTGATCATCCGTTTAAGAAATTTCCTGATTATAAAGTACTTCGACATAAAAGTAATGGCAAATGGTTTGGTTTAATTATGGTAGTTGAGAAAAATAAATTGGGCATTAATTCTAATAATATGGTGGAAATAATTAATGTAAAATCCGATCCAGAATTGATTTTTACAATAAAAAATAGTTCTGGATTATTTCCAGCTTATCATATGAATAAAAAAAACTGGCTTACAATAATGTTGGACGGTTCGGTACCATTCGAACAAATAACAAGTTTATTAGATTATAGCTATAATTTAACTCTTTAAACTTTACGAATAATACACCGCACCAATTAATCAATTTTAGTTTAAATTAAAAATAAAAAAACATTGATCCATTTCTTATGGCCAAGCAGCTTATCCAACTTAAAAACTGAAAAATCTAAACCTTTTCCGTTTTACGGCGTTGCAGACGCCAGCTACAAAACTGCCAGCAACGACTAAATACATGGCGATAGACCAAAACCGCACATAATAAACAGCCGCCAGCCGAACCGGCACAAATCAGAAACATAGTTAGCAACTGAAAGCGAATCGCCTGATCCGGCGAAGCACCAGCCAGAATCTGGCCGGTAATCATGCCCGGCAGGCTCACCAGCCCTACCACACTCAACTGATTAATCGTTGGCAACATACCGGCTACTACGGCTGCGCGCGCAGTATCTCTATAGGCTTCCCAGCCTGTGGCACCCATAGACAGCATCACTTCTACCCGCGCCTGTTGTTGGCGTAAATCCTGCGTTAACCGATCCAGACACAACGCTACAGCCGTCAGACAATTACCCAGCACCATGCCTAAAATAGGAATTACATACTGCGGTGAATACCACGGCCGGATATGCAGTACCGCATACAGCCCTACTGCCGCACTCAGCCATGAAGCCAGCCATACCGAGGATAAAGCATCCTGAGTCAGACCATGGTAAACATAGCTACCACGCGAACGCGCCGAAAAACCGGCTATCACAGTCATTACAACAATAATCAGCAGTACCCAATACCATTGATTGGCCGCAAATATCCATTTCAGCAGCAAACCAACAATAGATAATTGCACCACAGCCCGTATTGCCGACACCAGAATCCGTTTAGTCAGCCCCAGCTTCAGCCATAATGAAACACCGGCACTCACCAGAATCAGCAGCGAAGCCAAAGCCAATTCTGCAATGCTAATATAATTAGTCCCTTGCATCATTGCCTCCCAGCTTGTGGTGATTTTCTGGTATGGGTGATCCTACCGGTATCTAGATACCAAATTTCATCACCCACTTCCATCACCTGCTGCTCACTATGCGAAATCCACATATAAGCTGCCTCAGGATTAGCCTGTTGCCACTGATTGACCAGCTTTTGTACCGCACGGGCAGAATCTTCATCCAGCGAAGCGGTTGGTTCATCCAGCAGCAAAACCGGCGGCTTTAATTGCAATATGCGCAACAAACACACCAGCTGTGCTTCCCCACCAGACAAATCCGTTACATCACGTTCCAGAAAATTCTCATCCTTGCCCAAACCCTGCAATATCTGTTGTACATAATCTGGCTGGAACGTTTTATGCTGATAATGATGCAAACTAAAAGGCAACAGCAGATTATCACGCACCGTGCCCGGTATCAGTACAGCTTGCTGCCGCACATAGGCAATCTGGCTGCGATGGCGCGCAATACACTGCGCATTCAAGCGCACAGGCTGATCATGACAGTACAAGGTACCCGCAGCAGGTAAATCCAGCAAAGAAATCGTACGTAAAAAAACCGATTTTCCTGCCCCTGATGCACCACTGATAGCCACACGCGCGCCAGCCATAAGCTGAAAATCGATATCCTGCAATAACATCCTGCCATCATCATGAGCGCGCTGACACACACCCTTACCGGATAAAACAGGCGTATTCATGATGCACTACGCAATTCTTTCGGCAGAACAAACATAATATTTTCCTCCACACCAGCACCTTCGGTAACTGTAGGATATCCCCAGGAAACAATAGTCTGTACAACATCATTCACCAGCACCTCCGGTGCTGAAGCACCGGCAGTAATGCCTACCCGTTGCTTCCCGCTGAACCACTGCATTTGCAGACAACCGGCATTGTCAACCATATAAGCATCAACACCAAGTAAAGCTGCAACTTCACGCAAACGATTACTGTTCGAACTATTGGGAGACCCCACCACGATCACCACATCACAGGTAGCAGCAAGCTTCTTTACCGCTTCCTGACGATTAGTGGTTGCATAACAAATATCCTCTTTGTGCGGACTTTTAATATTAGGAAAACGCTGTTTCAGCGCGGCAATAATCCCACTGGTTTCATCAACCGAAAGCGTTGTCTGGCTCACATGCGCCAGCTTGTCTTCATTGCGCACCTGTAAACCGGCCACATCAGCAACTGTTTCCACCAGTAACATCGCACCTGGCGGCAATTGCCCCATCGTTCCTTCAACCTCAGGATGGCCTTTATGGCCAATCATCACAATCTGATAGCCCTGCTCATCAAGCCGTGATACCTGCTTATGTACCTTGGTTACCAAAGGACAGGTAGCATCAAAAATGCGAAAACCACGTGCCACTGCCTCCTGCTGTACAGCCTGCGATACACCATGAGCCGAATAAATCAACGTAGCATCCGGCGGCACATCATCCAGATTTTCAATAAATACCGCGCCCTTATTGCGCAGATTATCAACCACAAACTTATTATGTACCACTTCATGTCGTACATAAATTGGTGCACCATATTCTTCCAGTGCCCGTTCCACAATGCTGATAGCACGGTCAACACCAGCACAAAATCCACGCGGATTAGCCAGCAAAATCTTTTTGTCACTCATTAAATTTCCCGTTACTTGGCTGATTTCACCATAGGACGAATCAATCAGACTGCCTTTTGCTTTTGATGAAAAATACTTTCCAGCACCAGCAACACCGCCCCGACGCAAATCAGGCTATCAGCAACATTAAATGCCGGATAAAACCAATTATGGTAGTAAAATAACAGAAAATCAACCACATGCCCATGCATTAGCCGGTCAGCCACATTACCAGTAGCACCGCCGATAACCAGCGCAGCAGCAATCTTACCCATCGTCCCGAATTCATCCCGAATAATGGCACGCAACAAGTAAATACAGATTACCAGCGCCAGCCCCATAAAAAAGAACTTTTGCCAGCCACCCGCATCAGCAAGGAAGCTAAACGCTGCGCCCGGGTTGTAGGCCAGAGTCAAATCAAAAAAGCCCGGTATTACCGGAATTCTTTCCAGATATTGCACATGGTGCAAAACCGCGTACTTCGACAACTGATCAGCTATCAAGCCCAGAACGATAATTGCACCATACAAAAACATTTTTTTACGTTGCATAACTTTCCCTAAAACCACAACAGGCGTGGCCGACCAAATCTGCCACGCCTGAGTCTTTCAAATCATGCCAGCATAAGCGGCAACAAAAGAATCATCATCTTGCGTCAAGCATACAGCCGTTGTTCACCAGCACCATCAATATTAAGCGCACAACGGCCACAGATAGTCGGGTGCTGCGGGTCTGTACCGACATCATCAGTATAATGCCAGCAACGTTCACATTTAGTGCCCTGATCCACAGTCACAGTAGCGGATAGCTCAGCACCCTCTTCCACCGTTACCTTAGCCACCATCAGCACAAAACGTAACTCATCACCCAAGGCACTAACAAAAGGCAGAATTTCCGCCGGCACCCGAATGGCTACATCTGCCTGCAATGAAGACCCAACACTCTTGTCAGCACGCAACGACTCAATTGCCGCATTCACCGTATCCCGTACCGCACGGACAGCCTCCCATTTCTGCATCAGATCGGCTACCTCAGCTTCAGCCATAGACGGGAACACATGCGTAGTATGGTACAGCACACTATCCTCATCATTACCCGTCAATACCGCCCAGGCTTCCTCAGCCGTAAAGCAAAGAATCGGGCTCAGTAACAACACCAGATTACGCGTAATATGATACAGCGCAGTCTGAGCACTACGACGGCCATGACTATCAGCCTGCATCGTGTACAAACGGTCTTTCAGAATATCCAGATAGAAAGCGCCCATGTCCTCGGAGCAGAAATGCACAATATCCTGTACCGCAAAATGGAAGGCATAGCGAGCAAAATAATCACCAGCCACACGTTCCTGTAGCTGCTGTGCCAGTACTAGAGCATAACGATCCAGTTCCAGCATATCCGCAGCAGCCACAGCATCCGTATCCGGATTAAAATCACTCAGATTAGCCAGCAAAAAGCGCAACGTATTACGCAAACGACGGTAGCTTTCAGAAACCCGTTTCAGAATTTCATCAGAAATCGCCAGCTCGCCAGAATAATCCGTAGAAGCCACCCACAAACGCAGAATATCCGCGCCCAGACTGTCATTCACTTTTTGCGGTGCGACCACATTACCCACGGATTTAGACATTTTCTGCCCATTACCGTCCACCACAAAACCATGAGTCAACAACTGTTTATACGGAGCACTACCAACCGTAGCACAGGCAGTCAGCAGCGAAGACTGGAACCAGCCACGATGCTGATCCGAGCCCTCCAGATACAAATCAGCCGGCCAGGCCAATTCTGGACGCTGGCGCAATACCGCATAATGTGTACTGCCAGAATCAAACCATACATCCAGCGTATCCGGCAACTTGTCATACTCATCCGCATCTGCGCCCAACAGTTCATGCTTGTCCAGCGCAAACCATGCCTCAATCCCGTGCTGCTCAATCCGTTTAGCTACCTCTTCCAGCAACTCAGCCGAACGCGGATGTAGCTGGCCGGTTTCCTTATGTGCAAAAAACGCCATCGGTGTGCCCCAGTAACGCTGGCGAGACACCACCCAGTCCGGACGTCCTTCAATCATCGCTTCCAGACGCGCGCGTCCCCAAGCCGGAAAAAACTCAGTTGCTTCAACCGCATCCATGGCCTTATTACGCAGCGTTTTCCCATCTGCGCCATCCTTATCCATACCGATAAACCACTGACCGGTTGCCCGATAAATCAAAGGCGTTTTATGGCGCCAGCAATGCGCATAGCTATGCGTAATTTTACCGTTAGAGAGCAACTTACCCTCTTCGGCCACCCAGTCAATCACCACCGGATTACCTTCCCAGACCGTCATACCTGCCACACGTGGCATATCACTGATATAGCGTCCTTCAGCATTCACCGGGTTATACAACTGAATTCCATAACGCAGACAGGCAAAATAGTCATCCAGACCATGCGCCGGTGCCGTGTGCACCATGCCGGTACCAGCTTCAGTAGTCACATGCTCACCCAGCAACACCGGAATATCCCGATCCAGAAATGGGTGATTCAAATGCAGATTTTCCAGTTGCCGCCCAGCCACCTCAGCCAGTACCGCCGTATCATCAGCACCAAAACCATATCGACCCAAAGCAGCTTCTGCCAGCTCTTTAGCCAGCACCAGCTTACCTTTAGGCGTATCAATCAGCTGATAAACCACCTCCGGCCCAACACAAATCGCCTGACTGGCAGGCAAAGTCCACGGTGTTGTCGTCCAGATAACACCATAAGCCTCACCCAATACCTCATTTAATCCAAAAGCCTGAGCCAAAGCAGCGTTATCCTTAAACTGATACGCCACATCAATCGCAAAAGACACCTTATCCTTATACTCTACTTCGGCCTCCGCCAGAGAAGAACCACAATCCAGACAGAACTGCACTGGTTTTTCACCACGGTACAAATAGCCACCCTGCTGAATCCGGCCCAGAGTACGCACAATATCTGCCTCAGTTTGATAGTCCATAGTCAGATAAGGATGTTCCCAGTCACCCAGCACACCCAGACGCATAAAATCCTGTTTCTGCCGGGCAATCTGTTCGTGCGCATATTCACGGCATAACTCACGGAACTTTGCCGCCGGAATATTCTTGCCATGCTTCTTCTCAACCATCAGCTCAATCGGCAAACCATGACAATCCCAGCCCGGTACATACGGCGCATCAAATCCGGCCAGCGTCTTACTGCGAATAATAATATCCTTCAACACTTTATTCACTGCATGGCCAATATGAATATCACCATTAGCATATGGAGGACCATCATGCAGAATAAACTTCGGCCGTCCGGCAGCCAGCTTGCGCAGCTTCTGATAACGCTTCTGTTCATACCATGATTTCAACCAGCCACCTTCACGCTTGGCCAGATTACCGCGCATCGGAAACGGCGTATCCAACAAATTTACAGTTTTACTATAGTCAGTCATGACCTTCTCTTCAAAATATATCTAATTATCTGATAATACAATAACAATACAATTCAACAATTTTTTACGGCCACCCAAACACCTCCCGGCAATTCAGGTAGCCTGCCATATTCGTGCCGCGTCCATATCGGCAAAAATCTGCGCCTGCAACGCCGTCAGCGAATCAAACTTCAACTCATCACGCAACTTGTGCAAAAAATGCACCTGCAAACGCTGCCCGTATAAATCATCAGCACAATTAAAAATATGCACCTCAAGCTTCTGCTGACTACCCGCACATACCGTCGGGTTTTTACCAAAACTGGCCACGCCCCGCTTACGCCCGAAAGCACCAACCACATCCACCACAAACACCCCGTTCAGAGCATAATGCAAAGCTGGCAAATGTATATTGGCTGTCGGACAGCCCAGCTCACGTCCCAGCTTGGCACCGTGTTTCACCCGACCGCTGAGCGTATACTCATGCCCCAGCAACAACTGCGCATAAGCCAGATTACCAGCGACCAGCGCCATCCGCACCGCCGTACTGGATGCGCGCACATCCTCAACCAGCACAGACGACGTATGCTCCGTCACAAAACTGGTCTGAGCCTGCAACAAAGCAAAATCGCCACTGCGGTGTGCGCCAAAGCGAAAATCATCACCTACCAGCAAATAGCGCGCAGATAACTGTTCCACCAGCATCTGCCTGATAAAATCCATCGGCTGCATGGATGCAAACTGCTGGTTGAAACGCAAAACATACACCGCATCCACACAGCCACTTTCAGCAAGCAAATTCAATTTGTCACGCAGAGGCGTCAACCGGAAAGGCAAAGCTTTTCCTGCCTGCTGCGCAAAAAATTCCTGAGGTTGCGGCTCAAATATCATCACCACCGAACCAAGCCCGCGCTGACAGGCTTCCTGGCGTAAACGCAGTAAAATATGCCGGTGCCCACAGTGCACCCCATCAAAATTACCGATTGTTACTGCCGTACCACCAGACCAATCCGGCTGCTGCCCGCTCCCCAACCAAACTTGCATACAATTCTTGAATAAATCAAATAATAAAACACATCATTGTAAACATTTCAGCCAACCTTAGCCAGCGCAATTAATCAGCATTTTCCCGCCCCATCAACCAGCAAATCCGCTTTATTCTCAACAGCAAACAAAATTTAATACAGTAACAACAGCATTTCTTGCTAAAATAGCGCCCACTTAACGCTAAGGCTTACCATAGCCAGCTGCAACACCTCAAAAACCACATTAGGTAACACAATGGCCTTTCGTTTCGACATCATCTACGAATACCGCGAAATGTTTTATTACGGTGCGCTCACCACCCTTGGCGTCACCCTGATTTCCACAATCATGGGCACCTTGCTCGGCCTGATATTCGCCCTTGCCCGCGTCATCCGCATCGAAAAAGGCGGCTTACCCATGCGTGCACTGGTATGGGCATTTCGCCAGATTTCACTACTGTATGTCACCATCTTTCGCGGCACCCCCTTATTTGTCCAGATTTTCATCTGGTACTTCGTCTGGTTTCCGCTCCTTATCAACCCCACCGATGGCCTGATTATCAGCGGCGATCTGGCCATCGAACTGCGCCGCAGCTACGGCGCACTCATTGCCGGTATACTAGCACTTTCCGTTAACTCCGGTGCCTACATCACCGAAATCTTCCGCGCAGGTATTCAATCAATAGATCGCGGCCAGTTTGAAGCTTCACGCTCCCTTGGCCTCAGCTACACACAAGCCATGCGCTACGTTATCCTGCCTCAGGCCATTCGCCGCATGCTGCCGCCGATTGGTAACGAATTCATCACCCTCCTTAAAGACAGCTCCCTGCTTTCCGCCATCGCCGTAGCTGAGCTGGCCTTTGCTGCCCGTGCCGCAGCCGGACGTTACCTTAACTATGACACCCCACTCTATACCATCGCCATCATTTATCTGATTATGACCATAGCTCTAAGCTGGTTCTTCTCATGGCTGGAGAAAAAATACAATAAAGGCTATCAGCATTAACTCATAGCAGTTGCAGAAAACAGATAAAACCAATCAGACAGGGCTGCCGGAACTATCCGGCAGCCCTGTTTTTATTCAACGCCCACCCAAACATCCATCAGACAAAATCAGAAGCATCACACTTATTAAGTAAGCACAAACTCAACAAAATTCAATCAGAATAAAACCAAAGAAAAATCCTTTACTTAAACACCAAAACACAACCAAACACCCACTTATCAGCAATAAAAATAATTATCCGCCCTCTGTCAATAGTAAGCACATTAAATATAACCAGTACAATTATTCAATACTTGACTTTAATTAAAGAAATTGCTTAACTAATTATCTACATACATATCTCAATAAGATGAAAGAGAGAAACCATGAAAGCCGTCAGATTACACGCCAAAAATGATATACGTATAGACGAAATCGAAAAACCAAAGCCCAAAGCTGGTGAAATACTGATTAAAATCGGCGCAGCAGGTGTTTGTCATTCCGATTTACATCTGATTCATATGGGCATACCTGACGGAGCACCGCCATTTACCCTCGGGCATGAAAACGCCGGCTGGATTGCCGAGCTGGGCGAAGGCGTTACAGACTTTCAAATAGGTGAAGCCGTCATGGTCTATGGACCGTGGGGCTGCGGCCACTGTGCACCCTGTCAGCAATCCATGGAAAACTACTGTGAACACCAGTCCGAATCTCCCATTCTCGGCGGTGGTCTGGGTACCAATGGCGGCATGGCCGAATACATGATTGTACCGTCCAGTCGTTTACTGATTCCCCTGCATGAATTGCAACCAGAACAAGTTGCCCCCCTTTCCGATGCAGCATTAACCCCATACCATGCAATCAAACGTTCCGGCAGCAAAATAACCCCCTCATCCTTCGTCTTTGTCATTGGCATTGGCGGTTTAGGACATATGGCCGTACAAATCCTGAAAAAAGTATATTCTGCCACCATTATTGCTGGTGATATTGCCGACGACAAACTGGAATTAGCCAAAAAATACGGTGCAGATTACGTAGTTCGCACCGATAGAGACACCAATAGCGTTGTCGAAGAAATTACCCACATCACTGGCGTCAAAAAATGTGCCGTTGTCCTCGACTTTGTGGGTAATAATCCAACGCTGACCTTAGGTGCACAAACAGTCGGCTTAAACGGAGACTGGACTGTAGTCGGACTGGGAGGCGGCAAACTTGATTGGCACTGCATGAACCAGCCATGGGGCGCATCACTCTGTACCCCTTACTGGGGTTCACGCGTCGAACTGATGGAAGTACTGGATTTGAAAAGAAAAGGCCTTATCGACATCGAATACACCACCTATCCCCTGTCTCAAGCCTTGGAAATATACGACAAACTCTCTAAAGGGCAAATCAAAGGCAGAGCAGTACTGATTCCTTAACCTCCTTAACAACAAACGGGCTGAGGGATTTTATCAACCTCAGCCCGTTTTACATACAAAACATCCACCCGCTTATAACCATTTAAACTGAATCATTTACCATTCACCATCCAAAAAATCATCCAGTGCATCTTGTATAGAAGGAAACCATGGCAGAAAAGGCGAGTCCATTTCCGCAATAACCTGTTCGGAATAATATTTTTTCTAATCTAATATATTCTTAATCACATTATCTTCATAAATATGATCCAGCGTCACCACAGCAAACTGGTGCTCACCTAATCGTTCAATAATATTTGCTCGACATAAAAAATTATTATATTTCAATAAAACCTTATGTTCCATAAACATAGCTCACCCGCAGTCACATAATTTGTTCATTCAACTCCAAATAAACTACACATCTATCCGTTCATAACACCACTGATTGAACTCATCCCAAAAGCCAGAGCAAATTGCAGATATTCCCGTTTATTTGAATCCACATACCGCATAAACTTCTTATCATCATTAACAATATCCGAAACACATTGCAGCACCTGCATATGGCTGCCACTTGTCAAAGCATGTATTATCTCCGTAATAAAATCAATATCAGTAACATCAATAAATGGAAAACCAAAATGACGAACAAAACCAGCCAGACCAGTAAGTTTCTAAGCTACATATTAAGACACCAGCCCGAAGCTATAGGTCTTACCCTGAATCCAGATGGGTGGGTAAACATCGACACCTTAATCAAACAGGCAAATCTACACGGAAAAACATTAAACAGAGAAATAATTGACCAAATAGTACAGACCAGCGATAAAAAACGTTTTACCATTTCCGAAAATGGCCAGAACATCCGCGCAGCGCAAGGACACTCCACCAAACAGGTTGATATAGCATATAGCGAGCAGAAACCCCCTGAATTTCTATATCACGGTACAGCTACAAGATTCTTAAACTCAATAAACCAGCAAGGGCTGCTACCGGGGAGCCGTCACTACGTACATCTGTCTACCGATGCCGAAACCGCAACCACAGTCGGCGCGCGTCATGGAAAACCCGTTATTTTGCAAATAAACGCTTTAACCATGTTTCAAGCAGGCTATAAATTCTATCTGGCCGACAATGGCGTATGGCTAACCCAAACCATACCGGCAAAATATTTCCATTTATATCAGCACAGAAATCAGCCTGATGCAACAGTATCAGATTTATAAATAGCCCTAAAAAGAATACAACTACAGAATAAGAGCAGAAAATATTAACCTATTCAATATCAAAATTTTTAAAACAAAGCGATTCAAATACTATCCCTTTATCGCCCCAGTAAACATAAATCTCAGAATTCATGCCAAATAAAATACTCATATCAAACATATTTCAAAAACTTATAATTTTGATTTTAAATTTTCCAAAATTTCAATCGAAGTATTCAACTCATCGAAAGGTTCAAACTGATCCCTTATTTTATAAAGCACAGGCAATAAAGCAATATCACCCAAATCTCCTGCCGCCTCAACCAAGTCATCATATACCGGTTCCTTACCTAATTCATTCATCAATACCTGAGTTACCCGTTTATCACGCAACTTAGCCAGACCAACCATTGCATCAAAGCGAACATCAAAATCACCATCCTGCAACAATAAAACCAGGCAGTTTCTAATCTTAGGAGTATCATATCCGTTCATATGAACAGCAAATACAGCCCAATCTCTTACTGAGCTATGACTATCGTTCAATAGCTTGATTAACAACGGTATTGATGCCTTACTCTTAAAAGTTGATAAAGCAAAAGCCGTACTTTCTCTCACATTTACAGATTTATCCAATACCGTGTTTTTAGCCAATTCCAATAACAAACCAGCATTTTTATTATTCCGGCGACAACGATGCCCGAAAGACGACACCGCATAAGAGCGGACTAAAGCAGATTTATCAGTTAAAGCTAAATGACCAAGTATTTCAAGAGATACTTTTTCCTCAAGCGTAGATAACTTAATTTGGCCTAAAATAAAAGCAGCTAATGCTCTGCGCTTATAATTACCATCTGAACAATCCATCTGAGCCAGCTTGATAACCCTGCGCCCACCCTCTAGCTGTAACATTTTTGCAGCTTCCATAGCCAGCATAAAATCATTATGACCCAGCAAAGCAATCAACTTATCTTCCGGCAGACTTCGACATTGCTGCCAATACTGAAACTCAATATCCTCTTTCTTCTTACTATAAGCAGATCTTGCCATTAAAATACTCCAGAACTTTTACAACACATTCTCATCCCGTATTTCATCATAAGCACAAAATTTAATTTCTAACTTTGCCCAATCTTCACCAATAAGCACAACATATCAAATTCAATTTTTATCTAACAACATAAATTTTATAAAGCATATTCATCACAACCCAAAACATAACTACAACTTAAAACTCAAAACTAAAAAATTGAAAAATCATTGCCAGCAAATCTTAAAAATAACCATTCATTCATAACTCATCCTTATTTTCATTATTAGATAAATACAAATATTTAAATTTCTTATTTCTGGCTAAATTGATATTTTCATCATTTAAATAAATAAACTTAACAACCTCCCCGCTCATCAACCTCTTCACCTCATCAAATGACTTCACCTTATACCGAGAACTTATAATCAAATCTCCGTCCTCAAAAGGTACCTTCTCCTTATCGTTCCTTTGCGATGATTGCCATGATAAAGGCAATATTTTTCTTATTCCCAATACCTTGCAGACCCCGAGACCATCACCATACCAACATCTTTCATATGTACCCGGAGAATCATTACCAATTTCTCTTCGAGTTTCCGAATTAAAAAATGCACATCCAGCTCCGTTAGCCAAGCTCACATTCTTTTTTATCTGTCGATAAAGCTGTCTTCTGCTATTTGCATAAATTAAACAGAATTCCTCATCAATAGAAAAATCCTTCTGCTGTTTATTATCTTCCGCAGCTAACATAGTACTAACCATATCAATCACAAACCACCCCATTACATCATCTCCATTGCTTTGGCCAGATAATCATTACCATAATCATAATAATCCAACTCTACCTCATCGCCCTGCGCAAACCTTGCCGCATTTTTCAGACTATCTGTATAAAATAATGAATAAGCCAGTTCACAACCACTATCTGAAACACCATCGAAAACACCATCTACTTTAGTTGTTATCGAACAAAATTTTCTAGTACCAAGTAATACTTTCCTGACTTTCTTATGCTGCCGAATAATAATTTGTTGATTTTGCTGCTTAAGAAAATCTATTTTTGCCATTACCTTTTCCCTGAGTTCATCATTATCCCTAAATTTAAAATAGTAGTATTCCTCTTCCAGAATAAATTCACCTTGTTCTTCCAATCTTGTTCCATCTTCTACCATCAAAAAAATAAAACTTACTGAGCCAGCTTCCATTAATACCTCTCAACACCATAGTAAACAAAACATTTTTAACTTAAAAATCATGTCAATCAATTTACCAATCACACCATCCATTTACACCTGAGCAGCTTATTATTACAACATCAGCAACTAACACAGCCTATTTTTTTCACTGGCACATACTTTCACAAACAGCACATACAAACAGCACATACAAACAGCACATACAAACAGCACATACAAACAGCACATACAAACAGCACATACAAACAGATACCAGAACAGCATCTTCTTAATAATTTCAGATATATACTAAATATATCCATTGCCACTCTAAATAGCTATCTCAATAAAACTAATCAATATCACTTAGTTCAGGATATTGCTCATATATCAGGTCTAAAATATTTACCTGAAGTTCCCCGATTGTCATCCCCACAGCTCTTTTCAGCATTTTATATTCAGCTTCAGATAATTGCCCCTCAGTTTCCAGAAGCAATTTAGACAATAACCTTACTATCACCATTGATACATCATTTATCCTAATCGCCGTAGCCTTTTGTATAATAGATGCCCCGCTATTCAAACCACTATACTTACCAGAAAGACTCAATTAAAATATAACTGCCCACCAGAAAATCGTAAGACCCAACATAGCCATTCACTTGGCAAAATCAACTACGTATTTAACCTTTACCATAAAGCTCATCAATCAACTGATTGTATTCTAAATAATAATCTCTAAACCTTTCCTTATCATACAAACGTTTATATAGATATGTTCTTCTGTAAATTGCATATAAAGTATCTTTTCCACTATATCTATCCATCTCCCAATCTTTAATGTCTATTTCCCATTGTTTGAGTGTAAATAATTGAATTTTTTCATAGTCAGACAAAAAATTTAATTTTTTTATTAATACAGTTTCTCTCAATCGCGCAATAGTCATATAACGATAAATATATTCATTGCTCAGTTTATTTTTATCCAGATTAGTCTTGAATTTTTCATTTCTCAAAATCCTGAATGCATGCCGAGCCAGACAAAAACGATGGGGGCTTTTCCAGTCAACAGGCCTGCCTAACTGCTTCAAATGATTATCAGCTCTGATAACACATTCTTTCTTATCCGGTTTTTCAATATAAAAGTCAAAAAAAGAATAAGCCTCAAGAGTATCTAATCTATAAACAACAATAGCGACTTTAATGCCATTATCAACATCGTCTACATCCATAGTATATGCTTCAAAATATTCATTTTTTCCTACACGCACAGATACTAATTGCCAATATTTGTGATTTAAATATCTATTACACATGCATCACTCCATTAATTTACAAAGAAAATCAATTAAAAATAACACAACCCATTATAATAAATAGCCATATCGATAATCCTACCCCAATAACATAAAATCATCCTGCTTAACTGGATTAATATCTGTTACATATAATCTTAGCCAAATTTCCCCCAGCTAAAAAACCTACTAGTCAAACTATAAACACACAATTAAACCTAACCAATATAAAACTATGTCATAACATTATATAATGGCATATTTTTGGCCAGCCTTTAAACCTAAACTTATTTACATAAAAATCTTAATTAATCAAGTTCTTTAGGTTTAAGATGCGGGTGTCTGATATATATATATTTTAAAACATCCCAATATATAATACTCATTAATTGAGCAACAACCTTACGATAAGCAATAAATTCGTTTTCAGAACAACACTCTTGTACCTGCAATAATGATTCATCTAACTCACGCGTTGTTTTTAAAAGCAAATCACTAATATTTTGAGCAACTACTTGATTTTCTATCATATAAGTACCCCTTAGCAGTCATTGTATTCTCAATGCCTTCTTCCGCAAATCCAAAACTTAAATCCATTATTTCCACTGAATAAAGCTGCTTCCAAACGCCTTTCTCAGCCCATCTTCCTAACTATACAGCATCATTGCTCTTCAAACTCTTCTCAATTCTCCTCATTCCCATCAATAAAACCATAATATAAAACAAGCTCCCTCCCAGTCCAACGGCAATACCCTTTATCCCCCATCACTGCCGGTTTTATAGCACTGCCTACAGCCTCTCCCATTGCCGCGTCTGTTACGCCACAGCTAACTTTCCCACACCAGACAATACCAAGTGTAACTATCCCCTAAAATAGTACAGTCCCAAAGTAGAAAATTCTCTTCATTAACCCACAGAGGATTTAAACATGAAAAAGATGACTGAACATCAGATCGTATCTATTTTAAAAGAAGCTGAAGCCG
>NZ_JAAEDQ010000014.1:0-53627 GCF_013344965.1 Snodgrassella sp. ESL0253
TAACCATTTATAACACCGAAAGACCTCATGAAGCACTAAATAATATGACGCCGATTGAGTATAAAACACTAAAACAAGCAGCATGATTTTCTACGTCAGTTTTGTACTAACTATGGGGTATTTACAAAAAGACTGAGCACTAAATTATCTCTATTTAAAAGAAGCGCAAGCCGATGTTGCGGGTAAAGAACTATGCCGTAAATATGGAATGGGCAACTTTATCTTTTATAAATGGCAAAAAAACAACGATATGAAAATTTCAGATATCAATCGTTTAAAGGAGCTGGAAGCTGAAAATCGTAAACTCAAACAGATAATTGCCAAGCTGAGCTTAAAATCCCTGCTTCAAGAGGAAATCATAAAAAAGCTGTAGTGCCTATAACGACACCTAAAGCTTGCACGCAGGAACGACAAGCAAATCATCCTCCTACTATTGCCATCAGCTGCTCTATTACTGGCTTAAGCAGCTGTGCTTATAACTTCTCAGGACAAAACGTAAAAATCGCACCTCCTATGCAGCCCACAGAAGTTATCCACACCCAATAAACAAGGTGAATGCTGGTCAATGGCTTTTATGAGTGGCCGCAGTCGAAATCAGCGTCGCTTTAGAGCTTTCAATATAATAAATCATTTTAATCGGGAAACATTAAGCATTGATATTGCAATCACTTCATTGGCGAAGAGAATTGCCCGTTACTTCAATAAACTGTCTCAATATAGAGTTATCCATTAAAAAGTCGGATGGATAACAGGCCAGAATTTAGCGGAAAACATTTACTAACTGGGCAAAATCACGTGATATAACCATCAATCATATTCAATCAAGCAACCCATATCAAAATGGGCATATTGAATGATTTAATCGTTCGTATCGTACAGAGGTACTGGATTTATATCTTTTTAATAATCTGACACAAGCAAGGAAAGAAACCGAGTCACAATTAACGACTTATAACACCAATTGAATATAAACATTAAATTGAAATCGTAATTTTCTAGTTATTTTGCATACTAAGTATGGGATATTTATATTGGCGCAGGCCGGAAAATATATTTTTATACTTTTGGCAAATATTCACGTGCTAACCAGCGAATCTGCATCTGTGCATCTGGTAGTAGTTGTTGTAATTCAGCTACCGCTGCTTCAACCAGTAACCGCCCGCACATGAAAATATCAATGGCAGCATAGTGGTGTTCCGGCCATGTATGAATGCTGATATGTGATTCCGCCAGTAACAGTACACCGGTCACGCCGCCGCTGCCGCCAAAGGTATGAAAATGGCTGGCCAAAATATGCGCCTGCGCCATCTGTGCCACCTGAAGCAATACCTTTTCAATAGCAATGGCATCCTGCAACCAGCTACTATTCAGTTGATATACATCTAGCAGACAATGTTGTCCTATAGCATGATTAAGCTGCATTATTTATGCCACCGACCGCCGCTGCCATAATAGCCGCCATGTGAAGAATTTACTGAGTTTGATTGATTATTAAATACAGCATAATTGCACCAAGTAAATATGATGACAATCAGAGCTGCTAAATAAAGGTTATATTTTTTGGCACTGTCTGTAGATTCAAATATACCCCATTCCCGATAAGGAATTTTTACAAGCAATCCGTAAGTGATAAAATGAAATATTAATGGCGTGATGCCAAAATCATTATTAGCCAGCCCTCCTACAAATATCATAAAAAATATCGGAAAATTCAAAACAATAAATAAAGCCATCCAGAAGCTGGCAGTGCGAACATCAATGTCGGGCTTCATGACAGTTTGCAAACGCCATTTTCTGATATTACCTATAGTAAAATCTTTTGCCTTGATGTTTTGATGTTCGCGGACAATTTTAACGGCCTTATCAGTTGGCAGTGGTTTTGCCTTGATGCTGATATTTTTATTACCCTGAAACCATGCAGCTACTAATGAGGCCGGAATACTGCTGACAACCGACCACGACTGTTCGTTACGGGTTAGCGTTGTGGATAATTTACGCTGTTCACAGCCATAATCGACGTAATACATACTGTCGCCCGGTGCTACCTGCCAATAAAAAGCACCAGCAGCATAGAGAACCTGAGCGGCATAATCATAAAGAAAAGGAATTTCATCCTTTCTAAAATCAATTGGCTCTAATGGCCTGTTTAAGGTTGGCCAGTCATCGAGTGTTGAAGCCAGTGCCCATTGATTGTTTTCCAGCTCCAGCAGCCATAAAAATCCTTTTTTGGGGGAATAGAGCAGATATTCCGTCCAGCCAAGCGTTTCTGCTTCAGTTTCCTCATGCTCGGCTACCTGAATATATAAAGGTACGTCCTGCATGACTTTATTAACAGGTACTTCATACAGCACCATCGCGCCCAGTACCCACCAGCTTTCATTGCCAATCCGCGCTCTGCTGCCGATTTTAATGGTTAGGTGGCGCTCCTGATGCTGACGCATTTCACTAGTCGCATGCAGCTGGGCAGTTTCTTCCCCCATGTCCAGCTGGCTACGGCAATACTGGCACACAACATAATCGGCAACGCCGCTTACCCAGCGGATTTCGCCACCGCAATTAGGGCATTTACCTCTTTTGGCGCTGCCCTTAACATGGCCTGCACGGGTGCGAATCTGCTCGGGTGTACGGGTATTTTGCAAACGCAGTGATTTTAGTGCTATCCCCTTACCGGCAAATACCTGTGGCTGAACCTCTCCGTCTGAATAATCCAGCGTGATAAAAGATGTGCCATTGCGGCAATCGGCTACCCGAGCAGTTTCAGACTGCGGTAAGGGTATAGGCAACTCCCCCTCGGCGGCATACTGGCCACGCTGGATATTCCGGATATCGGCAACAGCATAACGGCGCTCTTTGTATTTGAAAAAGGTATTACCAATTTTCAGGTTGCTGAACTCAGGCAAGGCACGAAGATCAGGCAGTGCTGGTTGCAGACGGGTGAAAACAAAGCGGTCGTTAGCTTCGGAAAGCCATGCACTGCTACCATCATGCATCAGCGCATGCCATTCATTCCACGAACCAGCATCGTAATTAACCTGCATGCGCCCGATCAGGGTAAATGGTTTGCCCTGCCACACACCGGTGGTACCGATTTGTAGTGGCGACAAATCATTTAAAACCGCAGAATGGCGGCCAGACTGAACCAATTTATTCTGATTAATTAATAAAACAGAATGACAATAACCACAAACAGCAGTTACCGCGGTAGCTGAATGAATGCCGATTTCAGCTCCGCAGCTGGGACAGGTACTATGCAGTAGATAAGAAGAACTGTTCATACAGCCAGTTAACCAGTGATTTTTTTGATAATCTCAGCCTTGGCTGTATCGTAATCATCCTGGCTAATCAGGTTTTGCTCCAGTAAGGTTTTCAGTTGTGCCAGTCTGGCAGTCAGGTCTGTGGCAGCGGCTTCAGCACCACCAGCAGGTGTGGCTGTGGCACCGGTAATACCTGAGGTCATGACATTGGCTATATTCATTCCTGCCGCCAGCCCAGCGCCGATACCGGCAACACCGCCCTCATTCTGGGCAGCCAATGGGATGGCCTGTGCAGTCTGATACTGGGTATAACGTGCCATATCGCCAACTATACCCATACCCATGCGTTCATCCAGACGCTGTTGCAGACTTTCGGGCAGGGTAATACTTTCTACGGTAAAGTTTTCCAGCTCCAGCCCAATGGCGGCAAATGCCGGTTGCAGCAGAGTAGTCATTTGCTGTGACAGCATCAGCTGATTGGCGGCCATATCCAGAAAAGGAATATCAGAACTACCAAAAGCACTGGCCAGCTGGGTAACAGCCAGATTACGCAACTGCTCTTCCAGTGTTTCAGTGCGATATTCCTCACATACGCCGCTTACTTCGCGAAAAAACACCGCCGGTTGAGCAATACGGAAGGAATACATACCAAATGAGCGCACGGAAACGGCGCCGAAATCACTGTCACGAATGGTAACCGGCTGTGCTGTGCCCCAGCGTCTGGATAGCTGCTGGCGCATGTTGAAAAAGTACACATCAGATTTGAATGGCGACTGAAATAATTTGCCCCAGTGTTTCAGGTTGGTGAGTAACGGCAGGTTCTGGGTATTCAGAGTAAACGTGCCGGTGCCAAACTGGTCAGCAATGGCTCCTTCATCCACAAACATGGCATTCTGGGATTCCCGTACTATCAGGGCAGCGCCATTTTGGATTTCCTGATCCTGTAACGGGAAACGCCACATTAATACCTCGGGGTCGGGATTTTCCCACTGGATAACGTCAATAAATTGTTTCTTGATGAAGCCACCCAAACCATTACTACCAAAAATTGAATTCAGTACCATTGTTCGTATCCAGATTTAAAAATTTGATTATTAACTTAATGCAGCAGCATTGAGAATACCAATAGCTACAGACAGGCCAAAAAACAGAATGCCAACTGCGATATTATTGTTTGCCAGTTCCTGATTGGCTTTGGGAATAAGCAGAGTGGCAATAAAATACACCAGAATCTGCACAATCATGGCTGCCACGCCCCAGATAATGAAACTGATCAGGCTTACTGATTGCAGCATGCTGGAAATCAGGGTGATGCAAAAACCGGTCATGGCACCACTGAGTGAAGTAGCACAGGCTATATTGCCCTGTTTAATTAATTTCAGCTCAGCTACAGGAGTGATGCGCAGGTAGACAATAATAAACCCGATTAGCAAAAGCAGAGCAACAGCGAAGTATTTTAAATACTGCAAGTACTGCCATAAGGTAATTGCCATATTTCATTTTCCTGATTATTTCTGCTCTTAAACATACCGTATAATAATAATTTTGTATAGTATGTTTTTACTTTAACCAGCAATAAATTAACAATTGAATCTGCACAGATTGTTGTGTAGCCGGAATAGCTTGGATTCCGGCCGTTGTTATGGGCTAGCAAGGCTGCTTTACAGTAATGGCAGGGCTTACTTGTGAAACTGGTACAAATCACTGTACCTGCAATATTAGAAATCAATAAAGGATAAATTGTGAATCCTGCATTAATTGTGTCGGTGTTTGTGGTAGCCAGTTGCGGGCTGGCCTATGAGTTGATTATGGCGGCACTGGCCAGCTATCTGCTTGGGGATTCGATACTTCAGTTTTCGTCGATCATTGGTGTGTATATGTTTGCCATGGGTATTGGCGCTCATCTGACCCGTTATATTCATGACAAAGATGCGTTAAGCCGCTTTATTGATATTGAAATTCTGGTGGGCATTGTCGGCGGTATTTCTGCACTGCTTTTATTTGTGCTGTTTGGTTTTTCCGCTGCTCCGTTTCGTTCGGTACTGTATGGGCTGGTGCTGATTATTGGCATCATCACCGGTATGGAACTGCCGCTGGTGATGCGGGTGCTCAATTTGCGTGAGGTTGAGTTTAAGGAAGTGGTTAGCCGGGTACTCACCTTTGATTATCTTGGTGCGCTGGCCGTTTCGCTGCTGTTTCCGCTGATTCTGGCACCGAAGCTGGGCATGGCTAGAAGTGCTTTACTGTTCGGGATTCTGAATACAGTTGTTGCGCTATTAACTGCGCGCCTGTTTAAGAAAGATTTGCGCCATTATCGGCACTTGTGCCTGCGGGGCAATATAGTACTGCTTATTCTGCTGCTTTTTTTCTGTTACGCCAATCAGATTACCAACAAGGCTGAAGAGCATTATTTCGGTGACCCTGTGGTGTATAGCACGGCTTCTCCTTATCAGCGGCTGGTAATCACCAAATGGCATAATGATACCCGACTGTTTATTAATGGTAATTTACAGTTTTCTTCGGTGGATGAAGCACGCTATCACGAGGCACTGGTGTTGCCGGCAATGGAGCAGAATCCAAGGGCTGCTAATATTCTGATACTGGGCGGCGGTGATGGGCTGGCGGCGCGCGAAGTGCTGAAATATTCACAGGTTAAACAGGTTACGCTGGTTGATCTGGATGCCAGCATGACCAAAGTATTCCGCACGTCGGCACAACTGCGCGAACTCAATCAGAATTCACTCAATCATCCGAAAATGCGCATTATCAATGCCGATGCTGCACAATGGCTGGAACATAATCAGCAAAAATTCGACGTAATTATTATCGATTTTCCCGACCCTGCCAATTTTTCTCTGGGTAAGCTGTATTCTGTACCGATGTACCGTATGGTGGCAAGGCATTTAAATCCACATGGCAATATTGTGGTGCAATCCACTTCACCCTATTTTGCACCCAACGCTTTCTGGTGCATTGTCACTACATTGGAAGCGGCCGGACTGAAAACCCTGCCCTATCATGTTTATGTTCCTTCCTTTGGTGAGTGGGGCTATGTGATGGCCAGTCAGGAGGGTGAGTTTCTGATTCCCAATGATTATCGTGTACCAACCCGGTATCTGGATGCTAACAGTACTCGCGAAATGTTTAACTTTCCGAAAGACATGCAGCGACGTGCGGTTGAAGTCAATCATCTGAATACGCAAAAACTGGTGGAATACTTTGAAGCAGACTGGCGTGCGGTGATGCGCTAAGGGAGTATTAAGGATGAAAATCAGTCGCCGCCGCTTTCTCGGCCATGCACTCGGTGTCAGCATGTTGGGATTAACCAGCTACGAGGCGTGGCGTTATTTTGTGCCCGGAAGACCGCCAATTAGTGTGGATTTTCCGGGCAAGGCGATTGGCCATGCTATTCGTGATGCACAAGTGCACCCGCCTGCAAATATCCCCACACGCTACGCCAATACGGTGATTATCGGCAGCGGAGCCGCTGCCTTATCCGCCGCTTGGCAATTATCCAGACAGGGCATGCAGGACTATATCCTGCTTGATGGTGCGGAACGTAATGGCAATAATCGCGGCGAAAGTCAGTTTGGCGTGGATTATCCAACCGGCGCTCATTACCTGCCCCTGCCCTCGCCCGAGTCTGAACACATTCGTGAATTACTAGGCGATTTACAGCTTTACCAGCATGGTTTGTATGATGAGCGTGCCCTGCTGCAAGTGCCCAATGAGCGCTTATTTTATCAGCAGAACTGGCAGAATGAACTGCTGCCACGCCGTGATGCCGACAGTGAACGCTTTTTTCGCTTTATCCATCAGCTCAGCAATCAGCGCGGCGCCGATGGCAAACGCCTGTTTACTATTCCGCTGGATTTGTCCAGTACCGACAGCCACTGGCGCCGGCTGGAACAGATAACGTTTGCACACTGGCTGCAACAGCAGGGTTATCATTCACCAACATTATTATGGTATCTGGATTATAGCTGCCGTGATGATTACGGACAGGGTATCAGCCAAATCTGTGCCTGGGCAGGTTTACACTACTTCTGTGCACGCGGTAATGAACAAAATGAGCATGGTTCAGTACTGACATGGCCACATGGTTTGCATGAGCTGTCGCAACGGATACGCACATTCTGCCGCCTGCAACCACTGGAGAGCTGGCCGGAAAGCAGCCAGCCATTTAAGCAACCATACAGCATGAATGCCTTTGTGTCTTCGATTGAAGAACATGCACAGGGTGTGCGCCTGTTAGTCTGTACCGGCCAGCAGAAATATTTCTGGCTTGAAGCGCGCCATGCCATCTGTGCCATGCCGCTGTATATTGCTGCACATGTGGTTAAGAATATTCAACAGTATGGTTTTAAGCCCGAAAGCCATATGCCGCAGTATGCGCCGTGGATTGTGGCTAATTTCTTGTTACGCGGGATGCCACCAGAAAGCAGGGGCAGCAAGCTGGCATGGGACAATATTCTGTATCAGGGTGCGGGACTGGGTTATGTGGTGGCCACCCATCAGCAAATCCGGCAAGGGTCACCGGCTTATACATCTTTTACGGCTTATACGGCACTGAATCAGGATACACCGGGCAATGTGCGCCGCTGGATGCTGTCTGCCTCTCCCGAGGAGATTTACCAGTGTGCTGCAGCGGAGCTGGAACAGATTTACGGAGTAGCCTTGCGCCGGCGCATACTACAGGCACGTTTAAGTCTGCGCGGCCACGCCATGGCGGTACCGCAGCCGGGCTATCTGGCCAATCAGGGCTTACAGGCACTGCGTTCTTATACGGGGCGTTTACAGTTTGCTCACAGTGATTTATCCGGTTATTCGATTTTTGAGGAAGCCTGCTACTGGGGCAAACGTGCAGCAGTACAGATACTGGCACAGCAATAATCAATCGCTACTTGGAAAAACAAAACTGCCTGTGGCCATACAGTTGGTCACAGGCAGTTTTATCTGGTCATTAGTTTATTAGACTTCCAGATAATCCATGATACTCTGTGCCGCATCACGTCCTTCGGCTATGGCGGTAACCACCAGATCTGAACCGCGAGTAATATCACCGCCGGCAAAAATCTTCGGATTGGCGGTTTGCTGTTTATATTCGCCGCCAGTCTGAATGCGGCCACGTTCATCCACGGTTACGCCGACAGTGCTTAACCACGGCATGCTGTGCGGAGCAAAACCAAACGCCACAATCACGGCATCGCAGGCAATTACTTCTTCACTGCCGGCAACGATTTCAGCACGGCGGCGCCCTCGTTCATCCGCTGCGCCCATACTGGTTTTCACCACCTGAATACCAGTAACGGTACCTTCTGCATTGGTCACTACGGCCTGCGGCTGCACATTGAATTTAAACTGCACGCCTTCTTCACGCGCATTATTGAATTCTTTTTTGGAACCGGGCATATTAGCGGCATCGCGGCGATAGGCACAGATAACTTCTTTTGCCTGCTGACGCAAAGCTGTACGCACACAATCCATGGCAGTATCACCACCGCCCAGTACCACTACGCGCTTATCGGCCATGGAAACATAATCTTTACTGGCAATATTCAGCAGATTTTCGGTATTGCCAATCAGATACGGCAAGGCCAGATAGACACCGCTGGCATCCTCATTCTCAATGCCGGCACACAGCCCCTGATAAGTACCTACGCCTAAAAATACAGCATCGTACTGTTGCTCTAGCTGTTGCAGGGTGATATCTGTGCCAACATTGACGCCTAGCTTGAATTCAATACCCATATTGGTAAGTACATGGCGCCGGCGCATCATCACTTCTTTTTCCAGCTTGAAAGCCGGAATGCCAAATGTGAGCAGGCCACCAATTTCTGTCGCCCGTTCGTATACTGTAACGTCTACACCGTTGCGAATCAGCACATCGGCGCAGCCCAGTCCAGCCGGGCCGGCACCCACTACGGCCACTTTTTTGCCCACTTTTTCTACTGCGCTGATATCAGGGCGCCAGCCCTGCGCAAAAGCCTGTTCAGTAATGTATTTTTCGATGGCACCAATGGTAACCGCACCAAATTCAGCATTCAGAGTGCAATCACCTTCGCACAGACGATCCTGCGGGCACACTCGTCCGCACACCTCCGGCAGGCTGTTGGTAGTATGCGCCAGTTCCACCGCTTCGATAATCCGCCCTTCATTCGCTAGCCGCAGCCAATTGGGAATATTATTGTGTAACGGACATTTGTTCTGGCAATACGGATTGCCGCAAGCCAGACAGCGGTCGGCCTGTGCAATCGCCTGTGCGGTAGTAAACGGCTGATAGATTTCCGCAAATTCATGCTGACGCACGGTCAGCGGCTCTTTCGGGGGATCGACACGCGGGACATCGATAAACTGGTAAACATTTTCGCGTTGACTCATCTGGTGTTCCTTGCACTATTTCTAATTATTCCTGCATTGTCCGGCGGCCTTATTGGGTAACAGCACGCAACTCGGTAACGGTACGCGGTTTATGTCCCAGCAGCGCATCTACATCATTGGCTTTCGGTTTAACCAGCACAAAGCGATTAACATAATTGTCCCATTTGGCCAGAATGCGTTCTCCCAGCGGACTGTGGGTATTTTCCACATGCTCGGCAATCAGACCGCGCAGATTTTCCTGATGCATGGTTAGTGTACTGATATCCAGCCCTTCCACCAGCTCGGGATTGATGCGCTGCCTGAAACCGCCGTCCACATCCAGCACATAGGCAAAACCGCCAGTCATACCGGCACCGAAGTTGATTCCGGTTTTGCCCAGTACACATACCACACCGCCGGTCATGTATTCACAGCCATTGTCGCCAATACCTTCCACCACAACCGTAGCTCCGGAATTGCGCACAGCAAAACGCTCACCGGCCTTACCAGAAGCAAACAGTTTGCCACCGGTAGCACCATACAGACAGGTATTGCCAATAATCGTGGTGTCTTCCGGCTGGAATGCTGTACCGCCGTGCGGATGAATCACAATCTTGCCGCCGGCCATTCCTTTGCCCACATAATCGTTGGCATCTCCGGTCAGATACAGGTTCACCGTTCCGGCCAGCCATACACCGAAACTCTGTCCCGCTGTACCATTCAGATATATATCAAAGCGCTGTGGTGCATGGCCGCGATTGCCATAAGCAGCAGCAATCTGGCCGGATAAAGTGGCACCTACCGAGCGATCGGTATTATTGATGTCATAGCTTAAATCTACATCAGCCCCGCTTTGTACCGCGTCGCCAATATCCTGCATGATGGTGCGGTTGAGGCGGCCGCTATCAAATGGTGGATTGGTCTGGGTACAGTAGCGCGAGCTGCCATCCGGCACTTTCGGTGAATACAGCAACTTGCTTAAATCCAGCGTACTTTGTTTCGGCGTAATGCCGGATATGACTTCCAGCAACTCGGTACGGCCGATTAAATCGGTTAACTGGGTTACCCCAAGCTGTGCCATGATTTCGCGCACATCCTGTGCAATGAATTTGAAATAATTCATCGCTTTTTCCGGTAAACCATGGAAATGTTCTTGGCGCAGGGTGTCGTCCTGAGTGGCCACGCCGGTAGCACAGTTATTCAGGTGACAGATGCGCAGATAACGGCAGCCCAGTGCAATCATCGGCCCGGTACCGAAGCCAAAGCTTTCTGCGCCCAGAATCGCTGCTTTAACAATATCCAGACCGGTTTTGAGGCCGCCATCCACTTGCAGACGCACTTTGTGGCGCAGATTATTTTCCACCAACGCCTGCTGTGCTTCGGCCAGCCCCAGCTCCCACGGGCTGCCAGCATATTTCACACTGGTAATCGGACTGGCGCCCGTACCACCATCATAACCGGATATGGTAATCAGATCGGCATAAGCTTTGGCTACACCGGTGGCAATAGTGCCAACACCCGGTAAAGACACCAGCTTTACTGAAATCAGTGCCCGCGGATTAATCTGTTTTAAATCAAAAATCAGTTGTGCTAAATCTTCAATCGAATAAATATCATGATGCGGTGGTGGCGAAATCAGGGTAGAACCGGGCACCGCAAAGCGCAGTTGCGCGATATACGGGGTAACCTTGTCTCCCGGTAACTGACCGCCTTCACCCGGTTTGGCACCCTGCGCCACTTTAATCTGAATAACATCAGCACTCATCAGATAGGCCGGTGTTACCCCGAAACGGCCGGAAGCCACCTGCTTAATCCGCGATACCCGTTCGGTACCATAACGGCGCGGATCTTCGCCGCCCTCACCGGAATTAGAAAAGCCGCCCAGCCGGTTCATCGCTGTGGCCAGTGCCTCATGTGCTTCCGGGCTTAATGCTCCTATCGACATGGCCGCACTGTCAAAGCGCTTATACAGATTTTCCGCCGCTTCCACCTGTTCCAGTGCTACCGGCGTGGCAGTTTCGGTTCTCAGACGCAGCAAATCGCGCAGCATAGAGGGGGGCCGCTTATTTACAGCATCGGCATAGCGGCGATAGTGGGCATAATCGCCACTGTTGACGGCTGCCTGCAAAGTATTTACCACTTCGGGGTTATAGGCGTGAAATTCACCCTGTGGCTTGTATTTCAGATAACCGCCGATTTCCAGCCCTCGGCTTTTCTGCCAAGCGCGTTTATGAAACCAGCGCAGCTCTGCGTCGAGCTGAGCAAAAGTTGCTCCCTCAATGCGGTTAAGCATATTTTTAAAGCACAGCTCCATCACCTCATGATGAAAGCCGATTGCTTCAAACAGACAGGCACAACGATAGGAAGAAATAGTCGAGATGCCCATTTTAGAGATAATTTTATACAAACCCTTATTGATGGCATTGCGGAAATTTATCATTACCTGCCGTAGTGGTTTGGTAATCGCGCCAATGCTCACCATTCTGGCCAGACTCTCATAGGCCAGATAGGGATACACTGCCGTGGCACCCAAACCTATCAATACAGCAAAATGGTGCGGATTACGTGCTGAAGCGGTTTCAACAATAATATTCGCATCACAGCGCAGATTAGTTTCCACCAGTCGCTGCTGAATCGCGCCAACACTGAGAACAGCCGGAATTGGCATAGCATCACGACTGACATTACGGTCTGAAATCACCAGCAGCACGGCCCCGTTTCTGACTGCGGCCACGGCCTCATCACACAGGCGCACCAGTGCCTCTTTCAGGCTGGTTTCGTTCGGGTTATACACTGCATCCAGATGATGATGCTGATAGTGTTCAGCTGATAATTGCAGCAACTGCTGCATATCAGAGTACAGTAGTACCGGCGATTTAAAATTCACCCGGTGTGACATTCCCTCAGCTTCAAAAAACACACTCATTTCGCGCCCGATACAGGTATTCAGGCTCATCACATGCTTTTCACGCAGGGGGTCTATCGGTGGATTGGTTACTTGAGCAAAATACTGGCGAAAATAATCAAACAGCACCCGAGGCCGCTGCGACAACACCGCAAACGGCGTATCGTCTCCCATCGAGCCCACCGCTTCCTGACCATTTTCGCCCAGCACCCGCACCACACTTTCCAGTTCTTCCAAGTCATAACCAAACAGCTTCTGGTACACCAGCAATCTGTCTGCTGAAAAACTGGATTCGCCCACTTCTTCATCCGGCAGTTTCTCAAACGGAACCAGTGATAGAACATTTCTGTCCAGCCACTCCTTATACGGATGGCGCGTTTTCAGTTCGGTGTTGATGTCAGCCGATTGCATCAGCCTACCCTCACGCGTATCAATCACCAACAGTTCACCCGGACCAACACGGCCTTTCTCCACTACTTCATCCGGCGCGTAATCCCAAATACCCACTTCCGATGCAATGGTAATCAGCTTGTCCTGAGTAATCACGTAGCGAGCCGGTCGCAGGCCGTTACGGTCGAGCGTACAGGCTGCATAGCGGCCATCGCTGAGCACAATCCCCGCCGGACCATCCCACGGTTCCATGTGCATGGAATTAAAATCATAAAAGGCGCGCAAGTCCTCATCCATATCCGGATTGTGTTGCCAAGCCGGCGGCACCAATAAGCGCATGGCACGAAACAAATCCATACCACCATTTACAAACAGCTCCAGCATATTGTCCAGTGAGCTGGAATCCGAGCCGGTTTCATTCACAAATGGTGCCGCCGTCTGCAAATCCGGAATCAGCGGAGTGTGATATTTATATGAGCGTGCCTTTGCCCAAGCCCGATTACCAGAAATGGTATTGATTTCACCATTGTGCGCCAGATAACGGAATGGTTGTGCTAGCTGCCAGCGCGGCAGTGTATTGGTAGAAAAACGCTGGTGAAACAGACAAATCGCACTTTGCATGCGTAAATCAGCCAGATCAGGATAAAACCGCGGTAAATCCTTGGGCATGCACAGCCCTTTATAAATCATCACCTGATTAGACAGGCTGCAAATATAAAAATCACGGTGATTAATGCGCTTTTCAATGCGTCGGCGGGTCATAAACAGCCGCCGTTCTAAATCCCGCGGCAGCCAGCCAGCGGGCGCATTGATAAATACCTGCTCAATATGCGGCATATCTGCCAGTGCAATGGCACCGAGCATTTTCGGATTGGTGGGCACAGGTCGCCACAGTGAAATATTCAGCGTTTCACGTGTCAGCTCTTCCTCAATAATAGCCTTATATTCCTGTGTCAATGCTTCATCGCGCGGAAAAAAAATCATTCCCACGGCAAAATTCTTTGCCAGCGTAATGCCTGCTTCCTCCGCTACCGCCTGAAAGAATTTTTTCGGCATTTGCAGCAGCAGGCCACAGCCATCCCCCGTTTTACCATCCGACAGAATCGCTCCGCGATGCTGCATGCGTGACAGCCCCAATATTGCGGTACGCACCACCTTGTGGCTGGGCTCGCCTTCAATATTGGCAATTAATCCAAAACCGCAGTTTTCTTTTACCAGAGAGTGGTCGTATAAGCTGGACATCAGGAAACCTCGCTTGCTGCACTAACTGCAAAGTACAAATTAATTAGTCAAGATAACAAACATACAAAAATTTACCTATATGCGTCAAAAGCTTTTTTGTTTAGCACAGCAAAAAAAACTCTATAATTCTATTGATTTCTAGTTTAAATCACTACAGTTAACCGGATTTGAGCATATTAAAACGGCATTAGGCTGAAAATATGCCATATTTCACCAAATTACACATTTATGGCAGTAAGGCTTTAAAAGCCAAAAAAATTTGCAGAAAGCACAAATAATGCCATCAGCAAGCCATTTAATTGATAATAATAATCAATTAATATTTTAAATCACTAATATAACTCCACCTTTAAAATAAACTTATTCCTAACCATAAGAGCAAAGATAAGCAGTATCCTGTGCTACTTTCACTCAGAAAGATTTCCCGGCCGTAATTCGAAAAGTTTCGCCATCCTGAAAATCCTGCCAGTCACTACACTGTGGAAGCAAAACTGACAGTACGCCGGATATTATTTTTATGCTTTTCAGCTCCTGCGTTAGAAAATCATATTTGCTGAGCTGCATCACCGCCACGGTTACCGGTGATGTTATCGTTTTCATGCTAATAAAAATTACCTACCCGTCAAAATACTTCTTTATACGCATTATCCAGTTACGATATTTTTCTTGTACTGCCCATTAATAAAACAGGGAGATGCAAGCATCTCCCTGTTACAATTTTATTCGCTGACCACACCAGCGTGTTCAGCCTGAACATCGGCATGATAGCTGGAGCGTACCATCGCCCCGATTGCCCCGTGCTTAAAGCCCATCTCATAAGCACGTTTTTCAAAGACCTTAAACTGTTCCGGCGTGACATAACGCAATACTGGTAAATGGCTGTTACTGGGCTGCAAATACTGGCCGATAGTAATCATTTCCACATCATGGGCGCGCAAATCCTGCATCACTTCCAGAATTTCCTCATCACGCTCACCCAGCCCTACCATCAAACCAGATTTCGTCGCCACCTCCGGCCGTAATGCCTTATACTGTTTCAGCAGCTTCAGCGAATGCTGATAATCCGCACCGGGTCGCGCCTGTTTATACAGTCGCGGAGCCGTTTCCAGATTATGGTTGAGTACATCCGGCGGTGTTTGTGCCAGAATATCCAGCGCGGTATCCAGACGGCCGCGAAAATCCGGTACCAGCACCTCAATCTGGGTATGCGGGCTGGACTCACGAATGGCACTAATGCAATCTGCAAAATGCTGTGCCCCGCCATCGCGCAAGTCATCGCGGTCTACCGAAGTAATCACCACATAGCGCAGATTCATCGCTTTCACCGAAGCGGCCAGATGTTGCGGTTCCTGCGGGTCAAGCGGATTGGGGCGGCCATGCCCCACGTCACAAAACGGACAGCGGCGGGTACAGATATCACCCATAATCATAAATGTTGCCGTGCCCTTGCTAAAGCATTCACCAATATTCGGACAACTGGCTTCCTCACATACGGTATGCAGCTTCTGCTGACGGACAATATTTTTAATTTCAAAAAACTTTTGACTGCTGGGTAACCGTGCCCGAATCCATTCCGGTTTTTTCAGTTTTTCTTCCAGCGGCACAACCTTAATCGGAATACGTGCAGTTTTTTCCGCACCCTTATGTTTTACCCCTTGGCTGTTATCTTGATTCATAGTACCACTTTCTGTGTAGATGGCCGCTCAGGCGGCGGTGCATTCAATTGCAAAGTCAGGTAGCCGGTTAAACGTTCGGCAACTTCAGTCAGCGCAGGACAAGGTTCTGCCAGATCAGCAATCTGAGTCATGTGTAATCCGGCATAGCCACACGGATTGATATGTGTAAACGGGGTCAGGTTCATATTCACATTCAGCGCCAGCCCGTGATACACCGCACCCTGTTTGATGCGTAGCCCCAGCGAAGCGATTTTCCGGCCGTTTACATAAACACCGGGGCGTTTCGGGTCATTCTCTGCCGCAATGCCGTAATCGGCCAGCGTAGCAATAATACTGTTTTCCAGCCGGCTCACCAGCTCCCGTACGGTAATATGGCGCCGCTTGAAATCAATCAGCGTATACACCACCAATTGCCCCGGACCGTGATAAGTTACCTGTCCGCCACGGTCAATCTGCACCACTTCAATTTCATCATGCACCAGAATATGTTCTGGCTTGCCGGCCATCCCCTGTGTAAACACCGGCGGATGTTCTACAACCCATAATTCATCTTCCGTTTCAGCTGTGCGATTCGCCGTAAAATCCTGCATCGCCTCAAAAACCGGCTGATAAGCGCGCAAGCCCAGCTGAACCACCTTCATAGCACAACCTTCACCATGGGATGGCTACTTAAAGCACGATAAATATTGTCCAGCTGCTCCTGACTTTCCGCGCGGATAACCACCGTTGCACTAATATAATTTCCCTTACTGCTCGGGCGGGTATTGATATCTGCTGCTGCCGTTGCCGGCGCATGCTGCTGTACTACATCCAATACCGTGGCCGCAAACTCAGGATGCTGCGCACCCATTACCTTAACCGGGAAATCCAGCGGAAATTCAATAATACTGGTTTTCAGATTATCACTCATATCTATACCTTTCCTGTCTGCACACGTTTGTACCATTTAAATCCCATGCAAAACAGGCTTATTCACGTAAAAAATTTTAATCCAAAGCTAACAGCGGTAATAAGCTTATGCTAAGCAACAGCCTTCTGCGCCAGATAAGTCTGTAAACCCCGTTCACGCAGCACACAGCTCGGACACTCACCGCAACCGCCCTCCACCCCGTTATAACAGGTGTGCGTATGCTCGCGCACATAGTCCAGATATCCAAGCTCATCAGCCAGCGCCCAAGTCTGCGCTTTATCCAGATACATCAGCGGCGTAATCAGCCTGAATTCATAATCCATCGCCAGATTCAGCGTTACATTCATCGACTGCACAAACACATTGCGGCAATCCGGGTAACCGGAAAAATCGGTTTCACACACGCCGGCAATCACATCATGAATCCCCTGCCCCTTGGCAAAAATCGCCGCATATAATAAAAACAGCGCATTGCGCCCATCAACAAAGGTATTCGGCAGCCCCTCAGCCGGCGCCTCAATCGCCTGCTGTTCATCCATCAGCGCATTATGGGTAATGCTTTGCAACAGCGATAAATCCATCACCGTTTGCGCCACACCTAAGTCCTGCGCTATCCAGCGCGCCTTTTGCAGTTCAATCGCGTGACGCTGGCCATACTGAAAAGTAATCGTCTGTACATTCTCGCGTCCGTAAGTCGCAATAGCCTGCAACAGACAGGTAGTTGAATCCTGACCGCCGGAAAAAATAACCAGCGCTTGAGCATGTTGTTTCATTATCCAGATTCCTTAGTTTTGATTTCAGAAGCGGCCGAAAAACCCATTTTCCAACCGTCTGACGTGGGAAGTTTGCGAACCACGCAGTCACTTATTATAAAACATTTGCTCTCCCATACTGACAGTCTGACCACGAAAGCGTGTAAAAGAGGTAAAATAATCGGCTTTACTGCTTAAAATTCAAGTATTCAAACATGTTGGTATTGGGAATCGAATCATCCTGTGACGAAACCGGCGTAGCCCTCTACGACAGCACGCACGGACTACTGGCGCATCAACTGCATACACAAATTGCCATGCATGCCGAATATGGTGGCGTCGTACCCGAGCTGGCCAGCCGCGACCATATCCGTCGTCTCACCCCGCTTACTCATGCCTGCCTGCAACAGGCCGGCAAAACCTACCACGACATCGATGCCATTGCCTATACACAGGGGCCGGGTCTGGGCGGAGCCTTGCTGGCTGGCGCCAGCTTTGCTAACGCACTGGCGTTTGCTCTCAACAAACCCATCATTCCAGTACACCACCTTGAAGGTCACATGTTATCGCCGCTGCTTAGCGAAGAAAAACCGGCCTTTCCATTTGTCGCTCTGCTGGTTTCTGGCGGCCATACCCAATTCATGGCGGTAAAAGGCATCGGCGACTATACTCTGCTGGGCGAAAGCATTGATGATGCCGCCGGAGAAGCATTTGATAAAACCGCCAAACTGCTCGGCCTGCCCTATCCGGGTGGCGCAAAACTGTCTGAGCTGGCCAAACTGGGGCAACCGGGCAGCCTGCATTTTCCGCGCCCGATGCTGCATTCACACGATCTGAACATGAGCTTTTCCGGCCTGAAAACCGCCGTACTCACCGCCGTAAACAAAATCCGCACAGAAACTGGTTGCGGCACAGAGCTGCCCGAACAAATCCGCAATAACATCTGCCGCGAATTTCAGGATGCCGTAGTAGACGTACTCACCAGCAAAGCCAAACAGGCACTAAAACAAACTGGCTATCAGCAGCTAGTGGTTGCGGGCGGCGTGGGCGCCAACTGGCAGTTGCGTCAGAGCCTGAGCAGCCTGCCTAAAGTGCGTACATTCTTTCCGCCAATGGCCTACTGTACTGATAATGGCGCCATGATTGCCTTTGCCGGCGCCATGCATCTGGCCAGTGCCCAGCCGGCTGCCGGTTTCAACGTCAAACCACGCTGGCCATTAAGCCAGATTGTCCAGTAACGCCATACCCCGATAGCACTATTCCATCACACTGATTCATATGATCGAAATCAAAAACCTCAGCTTACAGCGTGGCAGCAAACAGCTTCTGAACAACGCCAGCCTGACTATCTATCCTGGCCAGCGCATCGGCCTGATTGGCAAAAACGGTACAGGTAAATCCAGTCTGTTTGCCTTACTGGAAGGTAAAATCAGCCACGACAGCGGAGACATTCGCTTGCCCAAACACTGGCGGCTGGCGACCGTCAAACAGGAAACACCGGCACTGGATACCCCTGCGCTGGATTACGTCTTGCAGGGCGATGGCGAATTACAGGAGCTACAACAGCTACTGCAACAGGCAGAAGCCTGCAACGATGGCCTCAAACAGGCAGAATACCATGCACGGCTGGACGAAATCGGCGCCTACAGCGCTCCGGCTCGTGCTGCCAAACTGCTCAACGGCCTTGGCTTTTCACAGCATGAACAGCAACAGCCGGTAAAATCATTCAGTGGTGGCTGGCGTATGCGCCTGAATCTGGCACAGGCATTGATGTGCCGTACCGATTTACTCCTGCTGGACGAACCCACTAACCATCTGGATCTGGAAACTGTGCTGTGGCTGGAACAACATCTGTCCAATCTGAACACCACCCAGATCATCATCTCGCACGACCGCGACTTTCTCAACGCCACCACCACCCAAACAGTTGAACTGGCACAGCAGCAACTTACACTCTATGGTGGCAACTATGATTTTTACCAGCAGGAACGTGCACAGCGGCTGGCACAGCAACAGGCAGCCTATCTCAAACAGCAGGCACATATCCAGCACCTGCAATCCTTTATCGACCGCTTCAAGGCCAAAGCCACCAAAGCGGTACAGGCACAAAGCCGCATCAAGGCACTGGCACGGCTCGAACGCATCACACCAGCACACTTGGACAGCGAATTCTCCTTTGAATTTGCTCAGCCCGACCACCTGCCCAATCCCCTGCTGAAACTGGAACACATCAATCTTGGCTATGGCGACAAAACCGTATTGCACAATATCGACCTGTCGGTAGAATCTGGTGCCCGCTATGGCCTGCTAGGCGTAAATGGCAGTGGTAAATCTACTCTTATCAAAGCCATATCCGGCAGCCTGCAACCGATAAGCGGCCAGATTGTACGCGCGGAAAAGCTCAAAATCGGCTACTTTGCCCAACACCAGCTCGAAACCCTGCGTTCTGACCAGAGCCCGATCTGGCACATTCAGCAACTGTCGCCCGAAGTGCGCGAACAGGAAATCCGCAACTTTCTTGGCAGCTTTGCCTTTATCGGCGACATGGCCTTACAGCCAATTGCTCCCTTTTCCGGTGGCGAAAAAGCACGTCTGGCACTGGCCATGATTGTGTGGCAGAAGCCCAATCTGTTACTACTGGACGAACCGACCAACCATCTTGATCTCGACATGCGCCATGCCCTGACACTGGCCCTGCAAAGCTTTCAGGGCGCACTGATAGTCGTATCCCACGACCGCAGCCTGCTCGAATCCACTACCGATGCCCTGATTTACCTCAATCAGGGAGAACTTAAACATTTTGATGGCGACCTGAGCAACTACCGCCAGTGGCGTTTAACTCAGCAACAGCACAATGGTGAACAGCCACAAAACTCCAACGATAGCCTTAATCGCAAAGAACAGAAACGCATCGAAGCTCAACAGCGACAAGAACGCGCCCGTCTGGCCAAACCTTTACTAAAAAACATCGAAAAAGCCGAGCGCGACATGGAAAACTGGCAACAGCAGCAACAACAATGTGAAGCATTTCTAGCCAGCGAACAGGCCTACCTTGACGAAAACCGGGAAAAATTACAACAAATCATTACCCAATTGGCCGAGCTCAAAGTAAAATTAACCCAAACTGAAGAAAAATGGCTTGAATGGCAACAACAAGTAGAAGACATCAACCTGAACACGTGAATTAATGATGTACAAGGTTCAATAATGACATACAACAAATTCCTTCCCATACTGATATTGACCGGCGGCCTATTCATGGGGGACAGTGTCTATGCTAAAGTTTATACCTGTCTTGAAAACGGCGAAATTGTCTATACCTCCAAACCAAAGGGCAACTGTGCAGTAGCTAATCTGCCGCCTATCGGCAGCTACAGCGATAGTCGCCGCAGCAGCCCCTCAGCGGCCATACGTAGCCGGCCGCGCCCGGCAACCCGGGTAGCCACGGCCTACAGCGGCCCGCAACCCACGGTTAACATCGTTCCCAAAGGCAGCGACAATACCCGTCGTGCCATTTTGCAACAGGAACTGACCAATGAACGCAACGCTCTGGCACAGGCACAACAGGCTCTCAACCGCAGTCGTACCGGCAAAGGCGGCAACATCACCGAGCTGCAAAGTGCTGTACTTGACCGGCAGCAAAACATTCAGGCCATCCAGCGAGAACTTGGCCGCATGTAAAACCCAAACAAAGGATAAATCATGAAAAAACGCTTAATTTTTGTTGCCCTGTCCACCCTGATCAGTACTTCTGCCATGGCACAGGTATACGAATGTATCGACAGCCGTGGCAATCACAGCTATGTCGAAATTCCCAAAGGCAAGAACTGTCATCCGGCCAGCAATTTGGGCGTAAATTTCTCAACAACTTCCGCCTACAAACCCGCCCCAAGCTACAGCACAACCATCGCTAAAGAAACAGACTCAACTGCCAGCAACCAGCCCAATCCGGCCGCTGTCGCCACGGCTCGCAAAAACCTCGCCGATGCGCAGAAAGCTCTGGAAGAAGGCAAAAAAGTACGTCTGGGCAGCGAACGCAATTACGCACGTTATCAGGAACGCATTAAAGGCCTCGAAGATGTTGTCAAAGCACGGCAACAGGAACTGGATAGTGCCATGGGTAACAGCAATACCAATAATAAAAAATAATTGTGCTACAACCCCATTTAGTCTGCTAAAAATATCCGTATAGTGGTAGTAGCAGTGCTTAATCTGCACACCTGCTACTACCGTTGACCACATTCAGAAACTTACCTGCACCGCTTCATCACCTAGTAATGTGTACAGGCTGTCGAATAAAGTTGCCTCAGGCTTAATTAGCCAGCTTTTATCCGCGCGCAATTCACCATAAGCCTGCTGATACTGGCAGCAGAATTTCAGTGGCACATGCGCCTGCTGCTCACAATAAGGCCGTAACAGCGCCGCTAGTTGACTAACGGGTGTATCCGCAGTGATATGCAATTGTAGACTGCGCGCATAACGGGCACTGGCTTCAGCAAGCGTAAACGCATCGTCAGCAGTAATACGCAGGCCATCGCCGCCATTGTATTCATCTACCGCAACCTTGCATTCCATAATCAATACCTGATCGGCCTTCAGACTGGCACCATATTCTTCCAATGCCTGCCCAGCCACCACTACTTCCTGCTTGGCACTTTCATCTTCCAGTTGCACGACGGCAAATTTACCGCGTTTACCCATGATATAACGTACCCCAGTGACAAAACCGGCTACTTTCTGCTTATTATTGGATGGCTTAAGTGCTGCCAGTTTACTGCTCACCAGTGCGCGTACCTTATCAGCGTAAGGTTCGAAAGGATGGCCGGAAAAATAGAAGCCCATTGCTTGCTTTTCTTCCGCCAGTTTTACCGCCAGTGACCATGGTGCCACTTCTTCCATTTGCAAGGGCTCTATGGCATCTTCCACCATATCAAATAAGCCACCCTGATTAGCATTGGCGGCCACCTGTTCTGCATTGTCCATGGCCAGTCCAATATTGGCCAGCAACTGGGCACGATTCGGATTCAGCTCATCAAATGCACCGGCGCGCACTAGAGCTTCTATAGTGCGGCGGTTCAGATGCTGGCGGTCAACGCGCTGGCAGAAATCAAACAGATCAGTAAACGCACCACCTGTTTCACGAGCACGCACAATTGCTTCTACCGCTCCCTCGCCAGTCCCTTTAATCGCACCCAGCGCATAACGAATCTGCTTGTTATTATTTGGTGTAAACCGATAAAACGATTCATTGATACTGGGTGGCAGGAAAGTAATACCATTTTCAATACCATCATCAACAAAGATTTTCAGCTGATCAGTATTGGTTAACTCACTGGACATCGTACCGGCCAGATATTCAGCCAGATAATGACATTTAAGCCAGGCAGTCTGATACGACACCAGCGCATAAGCCGCAGCATGCGACTTATTGAAACCATAACCAGCGAATTTTTCCATATAATTGAAAATCTCGTTGGCCGTTTGCTTATCTATACCTTTTTCTGCCGCCCCAGCTTCGAAAATGGCACGGTGCTTCACCATTTCCTCCACCTTTTTCTTACCCATAGCGCGCCGCAGTAAATCGGCGCCCCCCAGCGTATAGCCACCGCAAACCTGTGCCGCCTGCATCACCTGTTCCTGATACACCATCACCCCATAGGTGGAATCCAGTACTGGTTCCAGATTGGGATGCAGATATTCCACCTTTTCTTCACCGTGCATACGCCGGATAAAGTCGGGAATCAGATCCATCGGCCCGGGGCGGTACAAGGCCACAAACGCGATAATTTCCTCAAATTTGGTCGGGCGTGCTGTCACCAGCATCTTCTTCATCCCTACCGACTCAAACTGGAATACCGCAGTAGTATTGCCTTTGGCAAAAATATTGGCATAAGTAGCCGCATCATCCAGCGGAATATGATTTACATCAACCTTCTGTCCAGTAGTCTCGAAAATAAACTTTTGCGTCATCTCAATAATGGTCAAGTTGCGCAGCCCAAGAAAGTCGAATTTCACCAGACCAATCTGCTCAACATCGTCCTTGTCAAACATGGAAACCGGAGACGCATCCTCACCACTTGCCTGATAAATCGGGCAGAAATCAGCAATTTTTCCGGGTGCCATCAGCACCCCGCCGGCATGCATACCCAAACCGCGAGTTAGGTCTTCCAGCTTTAGCGCCAGTGTCATCAGCTCTTCTGCTTCTTCTTCACGCAATAACTGCTGAATCTGCGGTTCGGCTTCCTGTGCCTTGGTCAGACTCAACGGCTTATTTGCTTCTACCGGTATCAGCTTGGACAAACGGTCACACAAGCCGAAAGGTAAATCCAGCACACGCCCGACATCACGTACCACAGATTTAGACGACATCGTACCAAAAGTCACAATCTGGCTTACCGCAGGTACACCATATTTATGGCGGACATACTGAATCACACGGCCACGGTTTTCCTGACAAAAATCGATATCAAAGTCCGGCATCGAAACCCGCTCCGGATTCAGAAAACGTTCAAACAGCAGGTTATAACGCAGCGGATCCAAATCAGTAATTTTCAACGAATACGCCACCAGCGAACCGGCACCGGAACCACGCCCGGGGCCCACCGGACAACCGTTCTGCTTGGCCCAGTTAATAAAGTCCTGCACAATCAGAAAATAACCGGGAAACTGCATCTGGATAATAATGCCCAGCTCATAATCCAGTCGCTGCTGATATTCAGGCATTTTTTGTGCCCGCTCAGCCTCATCCGGATACAGAAAAGCCATGCGTTCCTGTAATCCTTCATTACTCAGATGTATCAGCAGGTCGTCCAGCGTCATACCCTCTGGTGTCGGAAACTGTGGCAAATAATGTTTACCCAGAGTCAGCGTCAGATTACAACACTGTGCAATCGCTACCGTATTGGCCAGTGCTTCAGGAATATCAGCAAAGCGCGCCACCATCTCCTCTGGTGTCACAAAATACTGACTAGGCACAAAATCATGCGGACGGCGCTTATCTGCCAGCACATAGCCACTGGCAATACATACCCTTGCCTCATGTGCCTGAAAATCTTCAGCATCCATAAACTGTACTGGATGTGTGGCTACCACCGGTAACTGTTGTTCAGCAGCAAGTGCCACACTACCCGCCACCACGGCTTCCCATTCCGGCCGTTCCGGCAAGCGCTGAATTTCCAGATAAAAGCGGTCGCCAAACCATTGCTGATATTTGGCACAGGCCTGTGCCGCCAGTTCTGGCTTATGCGCCAGCAAAGCCTGCCCAATTTCACCATACTGTGCGCCTGACAAACAAATCAGCCCGCTGTTATCTCCTTCTGCCAGCCATTGCTGCCGAATAAGAGGCTGATGCGGGTGGCGGTCTTCGCCTACATAAGCATCTGTTAGCAATTCATTCAGGCGCAGATAACCTGCATGATTTCTTACCACCAGCATCAGACGAAAAGGCTTGTCAGGCTGCTCCGGATTTTCCACACGCACATCTACCGCCATGATAGGCTTGATACCAGCATTACGGCAGGCCTTATAAAACTTCACCATGCCAAATACATTCATCAAATCACTAATACCGAGCGCCGGTATTCCTAAAGTACTGGCTCGCTTGACTGCTTCTTTAATTCGCACAATACCGTCTTCAATAGAAAACTCAGTATGCAGACGTAACGGAACATAGGGAAAATTGTTGGACATAGCACTTTTCATACCAGAACAATAATTGTCTGGTTTATCGGAAATAAAAAAGAGATAAAACTGATGGACTAAACTGGCAACTTCATCAGCAGCATAGTGAAAAATACAAATGACACTATTTCTGCACATTCAGCCAATGCACAAGCGCATCGCTACAGCGTTAATTTTACCTGATTTGCTCAATCGCACAGCAATAAATATGGGATACAAAACTGATTGATTTATTATTCAGCAACAGAAAAGCGGGCATAACTGTACAAGCATTCCTGGCTTACAGGCCAAACAGCATAGATTTACGCATTTGCACTTAATATAAGCTCAAACTGCATTTTCCAAAAACAGGAAAATTCCAGTTAATCTGGATTTTTGTGAAAAAAAGGCATCTTTTAGTGGCATTTGACAGCATAAAACTACCAAAATATATATCAATCAGATTTCACAACCAGAATACCATCACAATGAATATCGCCAAGCCGGATACACTGAACGCACCATCCAATGAAAAACAGGCTGCCTGAAATCAGGCAGCCTGTTGAAACAGGTTTCCCCCGCATGTGCCGCGTTGGACGCCATCCGCTTGAACCTTGAGGACAAGGCTGGCAGTATCGAATGGTTTCGGGTTCATTCACATGGAATGCTCACGCCCACCATTACCCAACCGCCAAAAAAAGCGAATTATTGGTTCAAAGGAATATATGTCCTTACGAACACAGCAGGGGAAGAAAGAACTATTTTACCACAAGTGTGAGTGTACTTTCACACAACTGGATCATATCCTGCATCTTACGATCGAAATCTCCGACTGCCAAATCGCCATGCATCGTAAGTTTAAGTAAATCGTGCGCCAGATTCAGCGCAGCCATAATCACAATTTTATCCGTTTCAACAATCCGTCCGGAACTCTGAATGGCAGCAATTTTTTCATTCAGCATCTTTACAGCCTGCATCAACGTTTCATGCTCACTTCTGGGCGTACCTATATTGAAAGGACGGCCGAGAATCTCCACACGAACCTGCTGAATTTCATCCATTAAGAATCCTCCTGCACCTGTGGTAAGCGTTGTAGCAATCGCTGTAATTCATCACTGGATGCCTGTAATATCGTGGTATAGCGTTTTTTTTCAGCAATCAGTTCATCAATTGTAGTTTGCATGCTTTCCTGTAAATGAAATTTATCCTGTTCATGCTGTTTACGCATCCGCTCACGTTCTGCCTGAAAATTTTCACCCTGTTGTTGCAACTGTTTTTTTACAGTTGATAACTGCTGGGTCAGCTGATGCTTTTCAGCTAAAAGAGAATTAAAATGTATAACCAGCCGTTTAACACTGCCTTCCAATTGTTCTAGTTGATTTTCCATTCCCTACCCGCTTCCATCCGTAAAATACGCAGCATGGTTGCCTGATTTAGCCATCCGCCAGTCAAATTGTTATTTGTTATAACACTTAAATTATTATTCCGCTCTGGGCGCCCGTTCCATCAATATTTCTGCCAGCGCCTGCACTTCTGTCCGACCCTCAAACAGCTGCTGCAAAATAGTGGCAATCGGCATGTCCACTCCCAGTGAAGCAGCCTGTCGGCACACTTCTTCGACAGTATATACACCTTCGGCAACATGTCCAAGTTCAGTTAACGCTTCAGGCAACGATTTTCCTTCAGCCAGTAGCAAACCTACCCTACGATTGCGCGATAGCGAGCCCGTACAGGTAAGAATCAAATCCCCCATACCAGACAAACCCATCAAAGTAGCTGCCTGTCCACCCAGAGCCTGATTCAGGCGTGAAATTTCTGCCATGCCGCGTGTCATTAATGCCACTCGTGCATTGATACCATAGTGCAGCCCATCGGCAATACCTGTAGCAATAGCCATAACATTCTTCACGGCACCGCCAACTGCCGCACCAATCACATCAGCATTGGCATACAGACGCAAAACTGTATTATTCAGTGTCGCTGCCAGAGCCTGAATCCAGACAAAATTTTCCGAAGCCAGCGTAACTGCACAAGGTAACTGCTGTGCCAGCTCCTGCGCAAAACTCGGACCAGACAATACCCCGATACATTTATTAGCCGACATCACTTCTGCCAATACCTGTTGCGGCAACAAGCCGGTTTGCTGCTCAAACCCTTTACAGGCAGCAATTACCGGCACCTCACCCAAGCCAGCAGCCACCAGTTTTTGCGCACTTTCGCGCAACGCAGCCACCGGTGTAGCAATAATAATCAGATCTGCCGGTGCAAACTTATCAACAACAGAAAGATTCTCCGGTAAAACAAAATCAGGCAGATACCGCCTGTTTACCCTTTCCTGCTGTAATTGTTGCCCATGCCGGGCATTATGTGTCCATAGCCATACCTTATGCGAATGCAAGGCAAAATGAATGGCAAGCGCCGTTCCCCACGCACCAGCACCCAGTACACCAATATTCATGACAAATATTCCCTTTAACAAACTACCGGCAGACAACTGGCCTATACTTTGACCACTAGTTAATTTTAAATTACACGTAAAAATGCCATACCATCTTAAAAATATCAGGTAGCAGCACGAAATAATTTACCAAAGCTACTGGCAGCACATTGTATCCAAAAATTCAGTCTTAAGCTGAACATATTACGTAACAGCAATCACCACAACAACAAGCTATGCAACTTAAAGCATAACCAACCAACACAAAAACACAGGCTGCCTGCTCGTCAGACAACCTGTGTTCATAGTGAATTCTAAGAATGATTAATCCTCAAAGCGCTTAAACGCCAGCGAACCATTCGTACCACCAAAGCCAAATGAATTTGAAATAGCCGCACGAATCTGCAAATCACGCGCTTCATTGGCACAATAATCCAAATCACATCCAGCCTCAATATCCTGTTCAAAGATATTAATGGTTGGCGGAGATTTTTGCGTATGGATAGCCATTACCGTATATACCGCTTCCACACCGCCTGCGCCGCCTAACAAGTGGCCAGTCATGGATTTAGTTGAATTCACAACCAGCTTGTTGGCCTGTTCGCCTAAGGCCAGTTTCAATGCATTGGTTTCATTCACATCACCCAGTGGTGTTGATGTACCATGTGCATTCACGTAATCGATATCTTCCGGATTCAGGCCGCCATCTTTCAGCGCACGTGTTACGCCCAATGCCGGACCTTCCGTATTTGGTGCAGTAATATGATAGGCATCCGAGCTCATACCAAAGCCCACCAGCTCGGCATAGATTTTGGCACCGCGCTTACGTGCATGTTCATACTCTTCCAGCACCATCACACCAGCACCCTCGCCCATAACAAAGCCGTCACGCTCCTTATCCCAGGGTCTGGACGCTGTAGCTGGATCATCATTGCGGGTTGACAGCGCTTTCATGGCAGCAAAACCACCCACACCCAACTCACAGATAGCGCCCTCAGCACCACCAGCAATCATAATATCTGCATCGCCATACTTAATCAGACGGGCAGAATCACCGATACTGTGTGCACCGGTAGTACAGGCAGAAACCATGCCATAGCTTGGTCCCTGATAACCTTTCAGAATCGTCACATGGCCGGCAATCAGATTAATCAAAGAACTAGGGATAAAAAATGGATTAATTTTGCGCGCACCATGCTCTAGAACAGACCGCGTAGTAGCCTCAATCGCAGGCAGGCCGCCAATACCGGATCCAATATTTACCCCTACCCGGGTTTTATCCAGACCCGGTATGTCATCCAGTCCAGCATCGGCAATGGCTTGCAAGGCAGCAGCCACACCAAAATGGATAAAAGAATCCATCCGTCGTGCTTCTTTCGCACTGATGTACTGAGTAACATCAAAATTCTTAACTTCACCGGCAATCTGGCAAACTAAAGACGAAGCATCAAAATGGGTAATAGTGCCAATGCCGCTTTTGCCTGCAAGTAGATTTTGCCATGCTGTGGTTACATCATTACCCACAGGAGATACCTGACCCAGGCCGGTAATGACTACTCTTTTTTTACTCATAATTTGCTCGTAAGAAAAAACCTCTACCGAATCAGGCGAAAAAAATACACCTTAATTTCGACAGAGGAATTTGAATTTGACCAACACTACACGGAATTAATTCAAGTGAGCGCCAACAAAGTCAATAGCTTGTTGTACGGTAGTAATTTTTTCCGCTTCTTCGTCTGGAATTTCGCAACCAAAAGCTTCTTCCAGTGCCATTACCAATTCAACAGTGTCCAGTGAGTCAGCACCCAGATCTTCCTGGAAAGAAGATTCATTTTTTACTTCAGCTTCACTCACACCTAATTGTTCTGCAACAATCTTTTTTACACGTTGTTCGATATTGTTATCCATTGACAGATCTTTCTTTGCTTTGCCCAGCACTAGTGCGGACAGGGTTAATTGAATTAATCAACTTTTTAGTTGTTGATATTATTGTACCTAATAAAAATAGAGTTTTCCATTCAAATTGCCTTTTGCCGTATTTTCCATGGATTTCAGCGATTTTCAACGCACTTTTACTTATCACCGGATACAAATTAAACAGCAAGCGGCAGCCATATTAGCACAGCCTGATTTTTAGCTACAAGCTATATGATTTATATTGAATCATTATTAACAATAGCTTTATATAAAAAATTCATAATCAAAGCAAGCTCTGCTGCCGTATTTTCCTGTGTACTACCACCAGTATGCCCACCTGTATCCGGCGCCGCCAGCCATACTCGCTGTTTTAGCTCACACAAACGCGCATAAAATTTCAGTGCATGTGCCGGATGCACACGATCATCATGCAGATTGGTGGTAATCAGTGCCGGCGGATAGTGTTGCGAATCACCCAAGTTATGATAGGGAGAAATTCGCCTTAATGCTTGATTTTGAATAAAATCATCAGGATTTCCATATTCATCCATCCATGAAGACCCTGCCGACAGAGAAGAATAGCGCAACATATCCGTTAACGGCACCTCACACACCATCGCACCCATACTCTGCGGCTGCCGGCAGAAAGCTGCTGCCACCACCAGACCACCATTACTGCCGCCCTGAATCGCCGTATGCACCGCACTGGCGCGTTGATGACTATACAAATCATGCAGCACTGCCAGCAAATCATCAACACTGACATGCTTGTGAATCCCGCGTGCAGCCTGATGCCATGCCGGCCCAAACTCACCACCGCCGCGAATATTTGCCAGCACAAAAGCATAACCTTTCGCCAGCCAGTGCCGGCCAATACTACCCAGATAATAAGGCAGTTGTGGCATACCAAAGCCGCCATACACATAAACAATAGTTGGCGTATCCTTATCCATATTTTTACCAACATGAAAATAAGGAATAAATGTACCATCCTGCGCAACCGCACTAAACTGCTGCACCTGCATATCCATAGGGTCAAACTGTCGCGGCTGCCGGCGCATAACACACAACTCGCCCAAATGCACATCCAGCGTATATAGCGTCAGTGGTTCCAGAAAGCTGCTGATGGCCAGATACACCACATCACCACCCCATGGCTGGTCAGTAATTTCCAGCGCCCCGGCAGGCAGATCTGGCACAGTAACCTCCTGCCAGCGATTTTCTGCAAAACGCCAAGCCAGCAAACGGCTATGCACATTATCCAGTATCGACACCAGCACAAAACGTCGTGTAGTTTCAATACTTTCAATGGCCTGAGTAGCTGCTGGCTGAAAAATCACCTCAGCCGCGCCCAGCTCACCTTTATGCAACTTCACTGCCACCAGACTGCCTGCCGGATAAAACCGGTTTGCACGCTGCCAGTTGCTGCGTAACTGCACCAACAATTGCCCATACAGATAGCCCATCAGCTCACAATCATCCGGCAACACCAGCGGCTTAACGCTCAAATCTGCCATTACCTGATAATACTGCTTGTGATAAAACCCGCTCGCGGACTCAACCAAATCAATCGGCGCCCCCTGACTATCCAGATAACGCCATGCATTAACCATCATGCCGTCGGCAGGCATTTCCAATACCGGTACCGCCTCCGCAAAAGACTGTCCACGCTGCATCAGCCATACCTGCCGCGGATAGCCGGCCTGAGTTAACTGTCGTTCATCCCATGCAGGAGATACCCACACACTTTCTGTATCACGCCAACTGATAATGCTTTTACTTAACGGAAAATGAAAACCACCCTCAACCACCCTGCCTTCAGCCAGATTGAACTCAATTGTATATGCCGCATCCGCACCACCAGCACTCAAACTGATTAACACATGTTCCGGAGCCTGCACATAATGCGCTACCCCTTGCAAATACACATCATCATTAAGCAGAGCGTCAAAATCAGCAACTGAAAACAGAATCTCCCACTCCGGCAAACCGGCACGGTAACTGGCCGCAGAACATACCCGGTATACACCTTTCGGAAATTCAGCAGACTGATAAAAATGATACATGCGCGCACGATGTTCCTGACAAAAAGGAATCTGCTGCTCATCCCGCAATACTGTCACGATATCATCACGCACCGCCGCATACTCAGTACCCGTAGCAAACTCGGCCTGAGCAGCAGAATTTGCCTGCTGAATAAAAGCCTGAGTCTCCTCACTATCCAGGTCTTCTAAATATGCAAAAGGATCAGTATTCATCATCTAAACTCATTTCCAGAAATTTACACCATCAACAATCAGCCAGCCTGACAAGCCACTGTACCAGCATAAGGTACCACCAACACTTTGCCTACACCAGCCCGCTGAATACCCGAGCCAGCACCGTGTTATCAATACAAACAAAAAGGGCAGCCCCTATAGGCTGCCCTATTATCCAAATTAAACCAACAATATAAATTACAATCTGCTACACAATTCTACTAGCACGCATACATCATATGTAAAAATATAAACTGTTGATTTTAAATATGGTGCCGACAACGAGAATCGAACTCGTACGACCTGTGGTCACCACCCCCTCAAGATGGCGTGTCTACCAATTTCACCATGTCGGCAATTAACTGTAAAAACTTTCTATTCCGGTATCAATGGTTTCTGTGCTGGTTTCGCCGGTACGGCTGGTGCACTGGCCGCCGCCGGATTCGCCGGTACAACCACCTGCTGTTGCTTCACATTGCTGAAATCCAGCCCGCTATGCCGGTGCGTGGATATATAGCCTAGCGCCAGACAGCTAATAAAAAATATAGTGGCAGCAATTGCGGTACTGCGGCTGAGGAAATTTGCATTGCCCGCTGCACCAAAAACACCCTGAGCACTACCGGAACCAAATGCTGCGCCCGCATCCGCACCTTTGCCCTGCTGCATCAGCACCAGCACAATGACACTCAGCGCCGCGAAAATATTCACGATTAAAATAAGGGTTTTAAATGCTTCCATGATATCAACTTTTATCAAGCAGGCGCATATGCAGCCTGAATAATAGCGGTAAAACTGTCAGCCTGCAAAGAGGCACCGCCAACCAGAGCACCGTCAACATGTGACACAGCCAGAATTTCAGCTGCATTGCTCGCGTTGACACTACCGCCATAAAGGACGCGGATTTTAACATCTTCCCCACATAAAGACAAGATTTCCTGATAAATTAACTTATGCATAGCCTCAATCTGTGCCACAGCAGGAACTTTACCCGTACCAATCGCCCATACCGGTTCATACGCCACCACAACTTCTTTCAAGCCCAGCTGCGCCAGCAGTGCCAGTTGCACACTAACCACCTGTTGCTCCTGTCCGGCTTCGCGTTCAGCCAGTGTTTCACCCACACACAGAATCGGCAGCACGCCCGCAGCAACACTATTCTGTACCTTGGCCAGCAACTCTTCATTGTCTTCCTGAAAATACTGCCGCCGCTCCGAATGACCAATCAGCACAAACTGTGCCCCCACATCCGCCAGCATTCGTGCATTTACCTCTCCGGTAAAAGCACCATTGGCAGCAAAACGGCTCACATCTTCCGCCCCAACCGCCAATGCTGTATCAGCAGCAAACTCACTGGCCGCAGCAAGATAAACATTCGGCACCGCCACACCACAATATACATGCGCCACTGCTGCATCCACAGGTTTCAGCAACGCTTGCAGCAGCGCTTGGTTAGTCGCATTAGTGCCATTCATCTTCCAATTGCCAATTACCCATTTATGCTGCCACATATATTTTTCCCTTACTGACAAATAACATGCCAAACCTGAACAAATGGCCATGACCGGTGTTTACCATCCATGCCACAAATTAACATCAGCTTCAAAATGGCGGCATTGTAGCGGAAAACTACCGTCTGCGTCCCATGATTGCTCAGGATTAATTTACAACCGTCAACTTTCGATTTATTTCTGATCCGCGATAATACGATTCAAACGACAGCAAATATTTTCTCATTCTAAAACCTACAGAAACTTTATAGCAAACTTGAATTCCTTGATCTTAATGGTATCACCGACTTACCATTTTTTAGGTTTAAACAATATTGAAATCCGATTTTCTATAACCAAAGTAAACGAAGCCTCAAAAAGCTCGGTCTATTATCCATTTAGAAAATTACCCACCTTCTTAATGCCACTTGAAATACCATAAAAAATAGCAGAACAAGTACCAACATAATTAATTGTTTAATAAAATCAAATGGCGGAGCCTATAAAAAACTAATCAAAAAAAATATAAAACTAAAAATCGACATCCATCCTAATTTAGCGACTAAATTAAAAAAAGACACTACTAACCACAGCAATCACTAATTATTTTAAAAACAAATATTTAGAATTTAATAAATAAATTTCCTGATTTTTAATAATATTACCTGCTAATTAAGCATAAATTTTTACATCCATTCTAACTATATTTTCCTACATACTAACAGTAGAGGGATTTACACAATGATTCAATGCCATAAAACAGTGAAAAACATAACCTTGAATTTATTAATAACAAAACTGTTTAAACAATTAATGTTTATAATAAAAATGATATTAGCCAATAGAAATAAATCAACAGTACCATAGTATTATTTGTACATATTTTCTTTCAATAAAATGAGAAAAATTTATACAATAGTGGTGTTGTGTATATTATTTATTATAAGCGGATGTAATAGCAGCACGCCCTCGCAAAAAATAGATATTTACGTCTATGATATGTTATATGCGTGCGAATATTCGTCGTATAAAATATTTAGAGTAGATGATATATCCACAATAGAAAAAAGTTAAAAGATAGATTAGCCCTTTTGCATATCAAGAATAAAGATCATACCATTTCTCAAGAAATAACCAATGTCATAAACAAGAATAAAAGCGATAGCTTAATTGGCAGAGATATTGATATATCCTTTAACAAAGATAAAGACAGAAAGTGGTTTCTCAATCAGCAAGATACAAATTCAATATGTTATATCTATTATTTTGACGGGAATTTTAAAGATAAAGAAACTTTCATGGTTGATGGCTTTAAACTGATACTTAAATCTCCTGATTACATTACTACAGATGACAACATTCATCATAAATCGAACAAAAAACATGTATAAATCCTTATTTATTCATGTTTTAATACATTAATCAGTATATTAATCCGCATTCTCAGCGTATCAATTCACAATTACCCTATTGTCGCAACCTAAATAGCTTTATAATTCACCAAAGCTGTATTCGTGTGCAATAGTCCCAAAATACAGCACTTTGCTTTTATAAACCTCTTTACCACTCACCCGTTCAGCGGGTGTGCGCATTTCGGAGCAGATATGGATTTCAATACCGCCCGCTATAACATGGTTGAGCAGCAAATCCGTCCTTGGGACGTATTAGATTTCGACTTACTGGATGTTTTGTCCGATATTCCACGTGAACGCTTTGTCCTGCCACAGCAACAGGAAGTAGCCTACACCGATCAGGCGCTTGGACTAGCCAACGGTGGCAAAATGCTCGAACCCAAAGTAGTAGCACGCATGATTCAGGCATTGAAGTTGAATCTAACCGATACCGTAGTAGAAATTGGTACCGGCTCCGGCTATGCCACAGCCATTCTGGCAAAAATGGCTGGTAAAGTCATTACCGTTGATATCGACGCCGAACAGCAGCAGCGTGCCCAACTTGTCCTCAGCGACCTCGACTACACCAACATCAGCTACAAAACCTGCGACGGGCTCGCAGATAAACTGCCCGGTGCACCTTTCAGTGCCATTTATGTCGGCGGTTCCTTACCAACATTACCCACCACCCTGCTTAACCAACTGGCAGAAGATGGTCGCATGGTAGCCATTATTGGCGAAGCACCAGTAATGCGTGCCATTCTGTTTGAACGGCAAAACAATCAGCTTAAAGAAACCATCCTGTTTGAAACAGTAGCTCCTGCCCTGCACAGTCTGGAAATATCAGCACCAAACCGGTTTAAATTCTAATTAAATTAAGTTCATATCAGCAGCACAACTTGTTATTGCCACAGCTTGTGCTGCTACTTACAACAATGTAACTTTTTTATTTGCAGCAATAGCCACTGCTAGCTGTAAGCATTTGCGTGATAACCGTTACCAGCCAGATTTCGTGTTACATCAACATATATCTGTGCTCCGATATCAAACAAACTTTTCATATCTCAGCGCAAAATACACCTAAAATAATTCGATTCCCATCATCCATATTTTGTTTCCTGATAGAAACGAATATGTTTTCTTTTTCCCACTGCAACCTGAATAATAACATCCGCAGCAACCACACCCAAACCAATGACAAAGCAGCAACAAAACAGTTAAATAATATTAAAATCAATAATATATTTAGAAAATTTATTGCTTAAGCCATCACTCTGGTATTAACTAAGGCATAAACCAATTATCAGGAGCAGAACCATGCCTTATCAAAATCGCACCGACCTGCCAGCAGCAGTACAGCATGCATTGCCCGAACATGCACAGGATATCTTCAAAGAAGCATTTAATCATGCCATTAAAGAATATCAAAACCCGCAAAAACGCCGTGATAACAGCGACGCAGAAACCATCGCATTTAAAGTGGCCTGGGCAGCAGTAGAAAAGCTGTACCACAAAGGTAAAGATGGCAAATGGCAGCCTAAATAACCAGCTACGCATAACTTACTCACACCATCTAAACACAAGTTCAACCTCTACGGACTCAATAGTACCGTAGTTAATGGGCTGTACACGGCAAACTTAACAGCCATTGTAATATGCAGCATAACCCGGGTATCATTTGCACCCTAAAGCGAAACAGTTGCAACCTGAGCATCAAATCTGGTTTCACAATTCAAATCATAAATTAATTTCACACATCATCAACTTATCATCATGACTATCCAGACACTAAGCGCCGCACAATTACAGCAATGGCAACAGCAGAATCAGGATTTTATCTTACTCGACGTGCGCGAAGATAACGAAGTTCAGTATGCAGCCATACCCGGCCACCATCATATCCCCATGAACATGATTCCCTTGCGCCAGAATGAATTACCGGATGACAAACCTATCGTTCTGTACTGCCATCATGGTATGCGCAGTATGCAGGTAGCACTGTATCTACAGGAAACCGGCTTTGACAACCTCTACAATCTCCATGGAGGCATTGACGCTTGGTCCCGAGAAGTTGATGCCAGCGTACCCACATATTAATTACCAATCCTCATACCCCCAAACCAGCAGACTCTTATTGTATTGCAAGCTTTGCTAATGAATAGCATCAACAGGCAATAAATATACACAAAGAAAGCCAGTAAAACACAGCATTTCAGCAGCATCTACAATAACGATACTGCTGATAATACTGTGCTAAATTAATTATAAAAACAATAAGTTCAGACAATAACAGCATTAGAACAAATATGCTTTTTCAGCTATTTAAATTCTGAGCATTAAAATTCAGGCTATTTCCTTTTAACTCTTATCTTACCTTCCGATAACAGCACGCCACTAAGCGTAAGCAATGTCCCCACAGCAGCAATCCAGGTAAAAGATTCTTTTAAAATAAGCATCGCAGTCACAATAGTGATAATCGGCACCAGATAAATATAAATACTGATTTTAACCGCACCCACCAATTTAAACGCATAATTCCAAGAAGCAAAACAGATTGCCGAAGCCCCCAAACCTAAAAATAAAATATTAAACACATTGGTTAGCTTGGCAAATCTTGACAACCCCCATTCAAAATCAAATATATACAAAGCCGGCAACATTAAAATCAAACCATAAAAAAAGAAGCGTCTGGTAAGCAAAATAATATTGTAATCATAGTTACTACTCTTTTTAGTCAAAATCGAATAGCCAGCCCAAAACAGGCAGGCAACAACCGCCAGCAAATCGCCTAGCAGATTAAGAGAGAGCACAAACCTGCCATTAAAACTAATCAATGCAACCCCAAAAATAGCCAGCAGGCAACCAATATAAAAGCGCACAGGAGGTATTTCCGCTTTTAAAAAGAATATGGCCAAAATGGCCGTAAACACCGGCGCCAGACTGGCAATCACCCCCACATTAGAGGCAGTCGTATAAGTTAATGCAATATTTTCACATAAAAAATAACTAGTTACCCCACAAAACCCAGCAGCCAGAAACATAAGTTCCTGCCTGATCCCCTGCCAGGCAAACAAACGAGGTGATAAAATCCAGAGTGTGAAATAACCCAGCACAAACCGGAAAAAGAGAATTTCTATTGGCTTGAAATCCGTTAACAGCACTTTAGTAGAAATATAAGTCGTTCCCCAGATAAATATAGTGATTAGCGCAATTAAATGCCCTTGTGCTCTTTTTGAAATCGCCACAAAAAACTCTCTTAATCCACATAAATAAAATACTATTAAAAATTTTTGCCAGTAATCAATAACTGCATTCTAAAGTAAATATCAAGAACATTATCGAAGAATTTAATCATTGAGAAATAAAATACAAACTAAATCGTTATGATTAAAATTTAATACAGTATTCAGATAAATGTATCTGGTGATTTATTAAACAAATCACCTACTAAAGAAGACTATAAATTAATTGCGCCAAAAAGCTAGCGGTCACAATTAACAAAAATATCAGTCACAACCATGCCTATTCATAATATACGTGCAGAAATTGCCTATCTTCTTAAACGATTGGCCAAATTTGCTTACCAAACCAATTCAGACACGGATACCAATATCTATCAGATTACCGTCGAATCCGATGACACTCTGGAAAAAATTGCGAAGAAAAAACACCACAATTGACGTGTTAAGAACACTCAATCCAGATATTGATGAGCGTAAACTTAAACTGGTGCCGGTGTTGAAATATCAAAAAGCATCACTACAACATGTCATCTCTGGCTGGTAAAGCATATCTACAGCAGTGATAGCCAGTCGATATAATGGAAATCGTGATAAGAAATACGCAGAAAAACTTGATTATGTATTAAAACATTTAAGAAGAAACGGCTAAGAAATGAATTGCATAAAATTTATCGGATCATGTCTGGTAGCCTTATTGCCAGTCACAAGCTTTGCTGCCTCCACTACAACTATTCATGACGAACGGGCTTTGCGCGAGGAATGCAGCGCCTTTTCGCAGGCAGGAATGCGGGAATGTCTGAAGAAGGAAGCCGTAAAGAGTCAGAAAGCTTTACAAATGGCTGAGAAAAAAGCGCTTAACACACTTTCCAAATGGGATGAAAAACCCAAGTACATTAGCTTAGCCAAAGCAAATTTAATAGCTGCAAATCAGGATTTCGCCAGATATCGTGATACCCAGTGCAAATTTGCCTCTTCTCTGGGCGCAGGAGCAGCAGGCAATTCACTTGAAATACAACGTTTAGCTTGTGTAGCCGAGCTGAATAACAGACGAGCCAATCAACTACACGATGCAATTTCTGATTTGCATTTGAAGTAGCGATTAGAGCAATTACATGATATTTTTTGCAAAAAATAAGGGTTTCAGCCAAGCTGAAACCCTTAAATATATATCTGGTGCACCCAACAGGGATCGAACCTGTGACCTCCGGCTTCGGAAACCGACACTCTTCCAACTGAGCTATAGGTGCAATACGAATAGAGAATGGCAGATTTTAGCCCAAATTGGCCAACTTGGCAAAAGCTATCCGCACTCATAGCGCACCAAAACTGAGCCCGGCAATCACCATAAAAAACAAACTACTGAAATTAAATACTTTTATTCATACTGGTAATAATCATACAAAAATAGGGATTTATAGCGGCAAAATTGGCATACGTAAAATTTTTGTGCTATGTTTAGCAGATTTAGTTAATTAAATATTATTTAATAACAAATAAATATATTCACAGACAGCTGTCAGGTCTATTAAGCAGGTCACCAATATTATGTATTCTGACAAATGCTCATTTATTCACCCCCTGCCCGCCAATACTGCTTTGGATGTGATTGGCGATGTACATGGCGAATGGGAAGCTTTACAGCAATTGTTACATTTTCTCGGCTACGATGAATCTGGCCGGCATAAACACGGTCGTAAACTGGTATTTGTCGGTGATTTATGTGACCGTGGTCCGGATAGTCCGGCCGTGCTAGACTGGGTAATTAAGGCAGTAGCCGCAGAAAACGCTTTTACCATTATCGGCAATCACGAACTGAATTTACTCATTGACGACCCTAAAGATGGTTCCGGCTGGTATTTTGATAACAGGCCACAGGATGAAGCACGCTTCGCACCGTGGCAGCATTACAGCAGCGCAAAGCGCAAGCAATTGCAGGATACCTTGTCACAATGGCCATTAATTCTGCAACGGCATGATTTGCGTATTGTCCATGCCGCATGGTTGCCAGACAGTATCAATAAACTTTTCCAGTGTAGCGAAACCTCACTGGTTAAACAGTATCACTACTGGGAAGACCGCTTTTTCGATGATTTCCGCCATACCGAATGGTACGAACACTATATGCAGGAAAAACAGCAACTGAATGCAGAACTGGAAAATGAACATTACCCCATGACATTTCAGCCGGGTGTAGCACATTACGATTTACTGCGCAGTTGTCACAACCCGCTACGCGCACTCACCAGTGGCATTCAGGCCATCACACAGCAACCATTCTATATCAATGGCCGCTGGCGCTTTACGGTGAGAAAACCATGGTGGCAACACTATAGCGATCCAGTGGCAGTCATTATCGGACACTATTGGCGCAGCTGGTACGGTACAGGTGTAGCCGAACACCGCAAAGAACTGTTTCAGGAACCACCAACAAACTGGCTGGGCGAGCGGCAACAAGTATTCTGCGTCGACTTTTCCATTGGCGCACGCTGGCGTGAACGCAAAAAAGCAATTTTACCAGCAGACAGCCAGATGCATCTGGCCGCACTGCGCTGGCCGGAAAATCTGATTATGCTAAATAACGGTAAATATTACTCGGGTAAGCGTTCTTACTGAATAATCATGCCAGTAAACAATACAATTTGCTATAATGAACACTTTTACAACAAAACAGCATATGCAAAAAGGGTAAAAGTCCCAGCAAATGCTGTTTATACTTTAATCTGCAATCCACTTTAGTGTGTCACAGGATAGCATGCAGGGCGCTTTTGAGCCTTATTCAAGCTGCTCGGGCAATGAATACTTAGCAGATACAGCTAAATATTCAGGCATACTAAAGCTTATATTTACTCAATATCAGAATGACAGACGCCAACTCCTCTTCCAACCAAGTTAAACGCCATCTGAAAACCCGCCATCTATCAATGATTGCCATTGGTGGCAGTATTGGTACAGGATTGTTTATGGCGAGTGGCAGTGCCATTCACGATGCCGGGCCGGGCGGTGCCTTACTGGCCTATATGGCTATTGGGATTATGGTGTATTTCCTCATGACCTCACTCGGTGAAATGGCCACCTACCTACCAACTTCCGGTTCATTCTCCACCTATGCGGCTCGCTTTGTCGACCCGTCACTGGGATTTGCACTGGGCTGGAATTACTGGTTTAACTGGGTGATTACTGTTGCCGCCGATATTTCCATAGCCTCACTAGTGATTACCTATTGGGAACCATTGCGTTTTATGCCGGCATGGTGCTGGAGCCTGCTGTTTTTTACACTGGTTTTTCTGCTCAATATCTTATCCGTGCGTGCCTATGGTGAATCCGAATACTGGTTTGCCTTGATTAAAGTAGTCACAGTTATCGTTTTTCTGGGCGTAGGCGTACTGACCATTTTCGGTATTCTGGGCGGCCAGTATGTGGGTTTGAGCAATTTCACCATTGGCGATGCACCAATACTCGGACATGGCTGGTCGGGCGGATTTTTTACTGTGCTTGGCGTGTTCCTGATTGCCGGCTTCTCCTTTCAGGGTACGGAGCTTATTGGCATTACTGCTGGCGAATCAGAAAATCCGCAGGAAAGCATTCCCAAAGCAATCAAGCAAGTATTCTGGCGTATTCTGATTTTCTATATTCTGGCCATGCTGGTGATTGGTCTACTGATTCCTTATAACAGCGATGCCCTGCTCGGTGCAGACGTGGATCAGATCGCCAAATCCCCCTTTACCCTAGTATTTGAACGCGCCGGTCTGGCCTTTGCCGCTGCCGTGATGAACACAGTTATTCTTACATCTATTCTGTCTGCCGGTAACTCAGGCCTGTATGCTTCCACACGCATGCTATATGCCATGGGTAAAGGTGGCATGGCACACCGCACTTTCTCCGAAGTAAACCGCCGTGGCGTACCCGTGCCGGCGTTGCTGGCAACCGCGATCGTAGTACTGGCTATTTTCCTACTGGAAAGTGTCGATGAAGGAGCTTACGAATACATTGTGGCTGCTTCCGGCCTTACCGGCTTTATTGCCTGGCTGGGTATTGCCATCAGCCACTACCGCTTCCGCCGTGCCTTTGTGCGGCAGGGTAACGACATCAACTCACTTGTTTATCGCGCTAAATGGTTTCCGTTTGGGCCGATTCTGGCGCTATTACTCTGTATTCTGGTGATTATCGGACAAGACAGCCAATTATTGCTACATGGTGATTTCAAATGGCAGCGCTTTGCCATTACCTACATGGGGCTGCCAGTATTTGCCGCATTCTACCTGTATCACAAACTGCGCTACCGTACCCGTAAAGTGCCGCTGGAACAGGTAAATCTCAGCAAATATATTGATTAAAGCCAATACTTGTATTAATCACAGTTACTACAGGCAGCCACATCTGGCTGCCTGCTGCATTTTCCGCTAACATAAAGCCCGTTTACAGCTTTACTTATTGCAGTCAGATCCTATGCTCACCTATACCCCCAACAAACCCAGCCCGCAAGGCATGAACAAAAAACGTTCATGGCTACTGTTGTTACTGGTATTTGTATGGTTGTGGCCAGGCGTACTGCATCATGATTTATGGACACCGGGTGAACCTTATCTGTTTACCACAGTCAATCAGTGGCAGACAGCACACTGGGCAATTCCCACCATTTTTGGCGAAATAAATTGGGAAGCATCACCTCTCTATATATGGCTGGCCGCCTTGTGCCAGCACCTGTTCAGCCCGAAACAGATGGATGCTTATGAAGCCACCCGCCTCACCAATGTCATCCTGATAGTATGTACGTTTGCCTGCATCGGCGGCTCCGCCCGCCAGCTTCTCGGGCGCGGCTATGGTCGTATTGCAGTACTGATTTTACTGGGCTGTACCGGTATCCTGATACCGGCACACTTTATCAACGACAGTATTATTCTTTGCCTTGGCGCAGCCATGTGCTGGTATGGCTTCTCTCTGGCTAACCAGCGCATCATGATGGCCAGTATGATGCTGGGCGGTGGTTGGACAGTGCTGTCGCTAACCGGCAGCCTACTCTGGCCATTATTGCTGATATTGGTAGCATTCAGCCTGCTTCTGTATCCACAGTGGCGGCACCGGCGTTATCTTCTGGTACTGCTGATTTCCCTATTATGTGCATTACCATTAATGCTGATCTGGCCACTGGCCTTATATCAAACTGCCGCCAATATATTTAATCTGTGGTGGCAATATCATGCATTAGCACCTTTCGGCGGGTTTCGCCATTTTGAGATACATTTCTCCCTCGGCTATTATCTGAAAAACCTGCTCTGGTTTGCCTTTCCGGCGTGGCCGCTGGCCATCTGGACTGCGTCACGCGGCAAGCTGAAAAACCAGTGCTGGGGCATTCTGGCTATCGTATGGCTAGGCCTGAGCCTGCCAGCATTTGCCCTCCTGCCGCAGCAATATCAGGATTTACTTGTATTTATCCTGCCACCACTGGCCGTATTGGGCGCAGCACAACTTGATGCCCTGCGGCGCGGCGCCATCGCATTCCTTAACTGGTTCGGCATCATGGCCTTTGGCTTTCTGGCTGTATTTCTGTGGCTGGGCTTTATCGCCATGAATTATGGCTGGCCAGCCAAACTGGCAGAACGGGCAGTATATTTCAGCCCGTACTATCGCTACGACGTGAACTACTTTCCAGTAATCGTAGCCTGCATACTTACACCACTGTGGCTGTGGGCAATTACCCGCCAGCATATTCGTGGCCGGCAAGCTGTCACCAACTGGGCAGCTGGTGTTTTACTAGTGTGGTCACTGCTGCTTACCCTGTTCTTACCATGGCTGGATGCAGCCAAATCAGCCCGCCCGGTAGTACAGCAAATGCAAAACAGCCTGAGTGAAGATCAACTACAGGCCTTTAGCGACAGACGTGCCTGCATCAGCATCAATCACGACAATTTCAGTACCCGCATCGCCTGGCAGCAATACGGCTGGATTCCACTACAAGCAGATAATCCAGATTGTGACTATCGCCTGATTACCCGCGACCTCAAAGCCACACCACCGGCTCAATGGCACGAAATCTGGGCAGGTGCGCGCCCGCGCGAAAAAAACAAAATCATCGCCTTGTGGGTAAAAACCACTGCAACAAAGGAATAGCAACCATGAATACCCAAGCACAGGAACAAGAACATCTTCCGGCCACATCCACCAATGTCGACGCCAGCGAAATCGACAAATTCAGCCAACTGGCACATAAATGGTGGGATAAAAACAGCGAATTCAAACCATTGCACGACATCAACCCATTGCGGCTTGAATTTATCGACAACTATGCCCAGCTAGCCGGCAAAAAAATACTTGATGTAGGCTGCGGAGGCGGCATTCTGAGCGAGGCCATGGCCAAAGCCGGAGCCAGCAGCGTTACCGGTATCGATTTAGCCAAAAAATCTCTGAAAATTGCCCAGTTGCATGCTATGCAGGAACAGATTGGCAACATTAGCTACCGCATGGTGAGCGTGGAAGATTTAGCCGCAGAATTACCGGCCAGCTTTGGCGCCGTTACCTGCATGGAAATGCTGGAACACGTGCCCGATCCTGGCAGCGTAGTGCGTGCCTGTGCCCAGCTAGTACAGCCCGGTGGCGTAGTCTGCTTTTCCACCATCAACCGCAACACCAAATCCTACCTGCAAGCCATCATAGCTGCCGAATACATCCTGAAACTGATGCCACAAGGTACCCATGATCATCGCAAATTCATCACCCCGGCCGAACTGGCACGCCTGTGCCGACAGGCCGGCCTCGAATGGCTGGGCAGTAGCGGCTTCACCTACAACCCGCTAACGAGACGCTACCACCTCACCGACAGACTGGACGTCAACTACATGATAGCCTGCCGTCGTCCCCTGAACTAACAGTCAGAAAGCAGCACAAAAAAGCCGGTATCAGCCAGATACCGGCAACAACATCACCTTAATTTACCGCAACAAATAAACCTTACTGCCCCACCAGCGATTTCATCACCGGAATAGTCGACCAGTCGATACTGTCGAGCAAATTTTTCACCACCAGCCCCAGCTCCGTATCGCCCTCAATTTTCAGCCTGCGATTAAAAAACAGCGTATCCGGGTCTTCCTGCCGCAGCAGCATCTTCACAAAATCAGCCGTATTTGCGCTCAGGCACAAATCCACCGCAGCAGCATCAGCCACCACAAAACGCTCCTCAGTGGCACTGAAACACAAATTCAAACCCAAATCTGCCACCACAATCCGAAAACAGCGTCCGGCCAGCAAAGACATATCCGCCAGCAAAATCTGCTTTTTCAGCAACTGATTCAGCGTATTAACCAGCAACCATGCCGGCGGCTTCATTGGCAACAGCCCAACCACCTTTTTCAAAAATACCGGCATCACCTTATCAGGCACCTGCATGCATCACCTCTTCACATTGATTAATTCCAGCCCTACCCTGCCAGTAGCCATCCACTAGCGTACCACCTGCATACCTACTCAGTTCAGACAAAGCAGTTTTTTCCGCCATTGTTCCAGCCAGCATCTGCTGATGCAGCCAGATAACTTCCGCCATATATTGCCCTTGTGGGGAAATCCTGAAATACTTCACCCCCATAGCCAACAACTGCTGGTAGCGTGCCAGCAGCGAATGGCAGCCGGCAGACATCGTCTGAATACCGTTAATCGTCAGAAAAGCCTGCTCCTCACGCGTATAGAGCGGCAAACCATCTGCATGTTCCAGACACTTGAATTCACAGCTATCCTTTTTCAGATTGTAGTGCCGTGCTGTAAAACAGCGTGAAGAATACGCCAGCGGCAACTTGCCCCAGCCAAATACCTCACAAGCCATATCCGGTACTGCCGCAATCATCTGTGCCAGCCTGTCAGCCGCCAGCTCAATTGAAGCCACCCAGCGGCAAGCCCCCAGCGACTGCATCAAAGCCAGCGTCTGCTCGTTATAAACATTCAGCGCCTGTCCGGCTACAAAAGGAATACCTTTCGCATGCAGCAGTCGTACCGCAGCCAGGTCATTAGCCTCTACCCGGAAATCCTCCTGTTCTACCAGCTTACGCAAACGCTTCAAATCAGATTCACTTTCCAGCAGCACCTGCGAAGACAACACCACCTCACAGCCACTGGCCGCCACATCCCGCGCCAAATCAATCCAGTCGGCCACTTTCAGCTCCTGCCGGCGCGAACATACCGTTTCACCCATATAAATCGTCGCCAGCGGCTCTCCAGCTATCTGCTGGTAAAAATCCACAATCTGCTGCTTCTGCCAGAAAAACAGAATCGGCCCCAGAGACAAAGCCAGCTTATCCTGTTGCATCATTCACATTCCTTTATTATTTCCACGGCCGGTTATACGCACCCAGCGTTACCTGCTGCCCTTCCGACACCTTTGCCAGCGCCTGCTGCCATAACGGATTTACCGCAAACTGCTCAGGGCATTGCACCGCCAGATCAAGCGCCTGTCGCAACACCTTCGTCACCTGCGCCGTATAAGCCGGACTACGCTGCCGGCCTTCTACCTTAATCGCTGCTACTCCCATCCCCAGCAACTGCGGCAAAATCTCCAGCACATTCAGACTAGTAGGCTCTTCCAATGCATAATACGTTTCCTCATTCACCTGAAAACGCCCCTTACACAAAGTAGGATAGCCTGCCGGTTCATCCACGCCGTAGCGGTCAATCAGAATATTATTCAGACGCGCATCCATCCCCGCAGCATGTTGTTCCCAGCACACATACTTCGCTGGCGAACACACACCAAACGTATTCGGCGATTCTCCCGTTACATAACTTGACAGCAAACAGCGCCCTTCCACCATCACACACAAACTGCCAAAGCCAAATACCTCAATTTCTACCGTAGTATGCTTAATCACCTGCTCTACCTGTGGCAAAGTCAGCACCCGAGGTAATACCACCCTCCGGATCCCAAACAGCTCCTGTGCCAGATTAATCGCCTCATAATTCGTAGCCGAACCCTGCACCGACATATGTAAGGCCAACTGTGGATGCGTCTTACGTGCATAGGCCAGCAAACCCATATCCGCCAGAATCACCGCATCCACCCCCAGCTCAGCCGCCGTATCCACCGCCTGCTGCCATTTCTTTACCTCACCAGCCTGCGCATAAGTATTAATGGCCATCAATACCTTACGCCCTCTCTGATGCGCATACACAATTCCCTCGGCGGCCAACTTTCGGTCAAAATTCAGGCCAGCAAAATTACGCGCATTAGTCGCATCCTTCAGTCCCATATAAACCGTATCCGCACCATGCTCTACCGCCATCTTCAACGCCGGCAAATTACCTGCCGGACACACCAGCTCGGGAATCTTCCTATTCATTCGTTCCCACCAACCCCATACACAAAAACACCAATCAACAGCCAGCAAACAACAGCAAATATCCCGCCAGCATCACACAGGCATTACAACCCTGCACAAGCGCGAGATTAAAACATTTAACAAAACAGAATTTATTGACAAAAAACAAGCCAAAATCGAATAAAACCGGTTTTTTATATTAATTTTAGAAAAAATACAGAATCAAATACCAAATTAAAAAAATCTAATAATCCTGCTAGACCATCCGGCCTCATCATCTCGCCAACTAACTTCTTATATCATCAACTGTTAACAGAAAAGCTCGAACAACATCGGCCAGATGACGATTCCTAATCCGGATCTCAAACAGTATTTTGGCTAATATCAGCAAATGCAGAATCATCCTGAATATACTAATTAAATGGGATAAATTTTTGATATATTTCTTCAAAAGAAACTTATTGCAGCAAGAAAATCTGGCATAAAACAGGAAATCACCCAATCTATTAGCATAAACTGGTAAGTTCTATTTATCTGCCCATACTACATTTGCAATTAAGTAAACTGTACACCCTTCGGCAAGAGGAAATAGATTACAAACAATCACTCCTTAATTTTATTGTTAGAAAATGAGTTGCTATTCCAAGTATTGCGATAGTGCCGGATTGTAGCTGGGGTTGCCGGGGATGGTGCTGTCTTTGCCGGAGAAACCACCGCTGAGGGAGACGTTGCTGGCTTTGAAGCTGGAATGGTTCTCTATGTCTTTGAAGGTGAGGCTATTGGTAGTGAGCTGGTTGTGCTCTTTGGCGGCGGTGGAACCGATGGCACCACCTTGATTGAATTATTATTTACTATAACTATATCGTCTTTTTAAATTAACAAAAAATCCCCACTATTTAAAGTGAGGAATTTTAAAAAAATTAAATTCAATAAGTGTTTATATTTTAGAATAGCTATTATTTAATTAGCTTCTTAATAATTTCTTCTAAAATACGCTTTACTGGTGAACTAGCTCTTTCTAATGCTCTTTCGCTTTTTGATAATAATTGTTCTTTTTTTTCATTATCCAAAGTAGATAAATCTAGGAATCTTAGCGAATCAACACAACTAATAAATAAATCCTCATCAGTTGTGTTAATAATTTCTAAAATCACTTCTAATTCATATGGGCTATGTAAACCTCCCAAACATTCTATAAGTCTTTTTTGCCAAAAAATAGGTTTATCTTTTAGCTGTTTTAACAAAAAAAGCCAATCATTATCGTTAAATCGTTTAAGAATTTCAATTGCTTCTAAAATAGCACAATCATACCAATAATCACTAGGTTCTCTTGCTTGAATGAAATCAGATACACAATCATCAAATTTTTTATTCATATTTTTATATCTTTACTTTATAAAACCCTAGCGTCGGTTTCCCACTAACCGGATAACCCGACCCGCAGTAATGTTATTACTTTCATGTACTAGTTTAGTAGAGGTTCTCACTCTTTAATCATCCTAGCTTTTTAAGCTCTTGATCAACTTGTTTAATAAGTTATTCACCATTTAACTCATAATTTATTAATAACAACTGCATTTTTTGTGTTAAAAAATACCTTTGAGTCTTTTACAAAACCATAAATGCCATGAAGCTTAGTTGCTGTATCTCCCATATGATTTTTGATTGCTACTCCATATTGATTTAGCGTTTCTGGATTTTTCTTTGTTGTTATCCCAAAGTCAACAGCATGTTTAAATTTTTTATCTAGCTATTTTTGAGTGATTTCTGTTAATTAACTGGCCACAGAATTAGTACCTGCCCCCTTTCTAGCATTAGTTGAGTATAAAACAAAACCCTGCAAATACAGGGCTTATCATTTATTTTTATACACCCTTGGAAAATATTCATCAATTTTGTCACTATCAAGCAATCTATCAACAGTAAAATCAACAGTATCTGATATAGCTATTCCATGACGTAATTCTTCTGGGAAATCCTCAATTGAAGCATAGATGGTTGGCATCAAGTATCGGAAATAATCACCCATTTTAGTATCACCATTGTAGCCCACAGGGTAATCTTGCCCTGGATTATCTCCTTCAATGCCATGATAAACAAAAAATCCTTTCCGTGATGGTAAATTAATTTCGCTTAGTGGCTCAAATTGCTTATTATTAATCCAACTATCAATTTCCTTTTTGGACTTAATATCCTTATAAACAAGAGATGAGTATAAATCTAATAGCGTTTCACCATCTTTATTTGGGGAATAATGAGTATATTTTTCTGATTCTTCCCATTTATATTCATTAAGTGCATCTAATAAATTTTCAAAATCATTAACTGACAAAAGCGCATTAGGTAGCCATCCCCAACAATTATTAACCATCACAGCTATTTTTCCGTTCTTATCCATTCCAAACCAGGTATAAATCGTTCCAAATCCCGGTTCCCAAGATGTTTTTAGTTGATTCATTATTTTGTTCCTCGTGGCCAGGTAACCTTACAATTATCACATGTTTTAACGATCACTTTTTCAGAAATTATACTATTTTCCTGCCTAAAAGCTTTTGGTCTAATTGCTTGTGTGAACTGAATATTTTCGGGTTTAGCCCCTTGTGTTATTAAACTATCCGCAGCAGATACTGTAACTATCCCCTAAAATAGTACAGCCTCGAAGTAGAAAATTCTCTTCATTAATCAACAGAGGATTTAAACATAAAAAAGATGACTGAACATCAGATCGTATCTATTTTAAAAGAAGCTGAAGTCGGTACTCCTGTCAAAGAACTTTGCTGTAAATATGGAATCGGCAATTCGACTTTTTATAAATGGCGGGAAAAATACGGTGGTATGGAAACGTCCGATATCAAACGTTTAAAGATGTGGTAGCCGTCTTTGCCGGCAAAGAGGCCGGATTGTTGGTTGACGGCGTTGAGGTGGCCGGAGGCCTGGCTGCTGTTAACACTGCCGGAGACTTCCCACACGCTGCCAAAGCCGCCTTGTAGGTGGAGGTTGGCACCGCTCTGGCTGATTTTTTGGTCTATTTGGTCTTGCGGGCTGATGATGCTCAGTTTGCCGCCGATGTTGGCATCGATGCGGTTGGCACTGGCCTGGGCACCCATCAGGGTGGTGTTGCCTTTGCTGGTCAGGCTGAATTTGTCTGACTGTAAGGTGGTCTGGCTGTGGGTTCTGGCATCCAGATGGTTTTTGCCGCTCTAAAAATTATCCCCGCTAATGCGGGGATAGTTATTCAGTCAGGTATTTTAGCAAGTAGCTGGTTAACCTTATCTTTATCTTCTGGATGAAGTTTTAGATATTTCTCGATTCTATAAAGCTGTATGAATTAGTGTAGCCATTCCAGTTTACCTACAGTTTAAAGTGAAGATTAAATTAAATCAATAAATCTCGGCTAACATCACCTGTGATATAAAAAGATTTAAAAGCATTTATTACAATATCATAGTTGTGTGTTAAATGCCTTGCATCCCAATTATCGCCTAAGATATCAATCATTTCACCTTTTGCTAATTTATTAAAATAAGAACGGACGATATATTCACTTCCATTATCTTCACCTAGTGTAAGTAAGTATTGATTTTTATCGCTTAAAACCTGTAAAGAAATAGCTCCAATTTCATTGTCCAGTCTATCTAAAGTTATACTACCACTATTATTTTTCAGTAATTCTAGATAATATCCAATAGTGGAAAGATCAACTAAATGTGTATTACCACCATCATCATTAATTATCCATGATAGAGAGAATTTCATAATTATTCACGCTCCCGTAAAGTTCTCATGCCCGTTTTCCAATATAAAGTTTTTCCTGTTTTTTGTTCATAAATAGTTAATGATTTCACTCCAGCTTTTTCAGCTACAGCGGCTATATCTCCTCGGCAATATCCACATACAGCTTTCCCAGTTACAGTCATACTTATATCATTAAAACCGAGCAAAGGAAGTTAGTTGTAGAGTTTACGATGCAGGTTTGGAAAATAGGAATATTCTTGTAATCACATAAAAATTTTTTGAGTACTAGAATAAATCTTTAATATTAATTTTTTTTAAATTTAAATCAATAATTAATTTATCAATAAAATTGTTGCATGCGAACTGTAGTTCAGAAAATTTGATATTTGAATAAGTTTTATCCATCCAAATTCCACTAATTTGCCAATTATTTAAATTAATTTTTCTAAATAATAAAATGGGAGCATCTTCGTAATCCATAGATTCATAAAAAAAATCCTTATCACAATTATTCATCCAATCCTTTAATTGTTTTGCTAATTCAAGTAATAGAATTCCTTTTTCTGATAAAATAATTTCGTTATTTATATAAATTATCAGATGTCCTTCAACCTCAGAAAAAATCTGAGATCCATATGTTACATTATTAATATTTAAATCAGTATAATTGATCTCTACCGAGAATTCACAGGGAATGCATTCCATATTTTTCCATCATTTCCAATAATTACTCTAATACTTGTTTGCCCTTTTGTACCAATAGGACGCCCCAAATCAACAACTACACGGAAAGAACCATCAATATTATTTGGAAGAAAATTTGCATTTGGAGAGTCCAATGCTTCTCTAACAATACTTCGAATCTCTGAAACATTGTTTGTGTTGAATTGAGCAGATCTTGTCGCTGCAGTTCCAACCATATGCTTATCTTTTGGTATCCACGTATCAATACTGTTTTTCGATGCACCAAAAGCTGTTTTAGAAGCGTCATCTAACGCTACCCAACTATTATTTTTAACAATCGTTTCTTGTTTAGCAATATTTCCATTCGCCCCCTTTACAGCATTAGCAGCCTCCTTTCCAGCTTCCTTACCAACTCCACGAGATTCACTCTTTATCGCATTCGCTTCTGCGTTCTTGATTACATGTCCTGTGGACGTGACTAGGTCTTCTCCCGGTTTTATTGCTCGCCATATTTTACCTAATATTTTACCCGCCGTATTTAATTTTTGACCATAGCCAAATGATACAAAACCTAATACTCCCCATAACCGGTTTACTTCGTCTCCGCTTAGACTTTGCCCATTTATTAATATATTTCCTGAATCTACGTATCCAATTGCTGGTATGAATGTCAAACCATCAATCAACTGTTTTAAAGATTGATCATTACCTTTTTTGATATCTGTCAATACGGCCTGAGTACAGGCTTCTGAACTCATACCACCATTACATACTCTTGATTTTATTCGATCAATTCTTTTTATATCTTCCTCTATATAGTTATAATTTCGGTCAAAACCACTACGTTGTTGTAATTCATTATTCTCTGCTGCATTCTGCCCAACTACCCCCGTAATCTGTGCATTAACCAGTGAACCGCCCGTTAGCCCGCCTGATACGGTGGCCACCGCTGACGATAGGTCTCTGATGCTGGCTTTGACGCTTTCCGGTAAGCGGTTCGGGTCTATCTCGCCGGTTCTCGGGTCTATCGCTTCGGGGTATTGATCTTTAGGTAATTGTTTAATCAGGTATTGCGCTGCCAGTTCCGCTGCGCTTGCGCCTACTGCTCCTGCTGCGGCATTACCGCCGTTGATGCTGGCGCTGATGGCACCCAGTAGGGCATGTGCTACCAGTTGGGCGGCTTGGTTCTGGTTGTCGCCATGGCCGAATTGTTTGCCGATAAGTTCTGCAGCATACGGTGCGAGGGCGTTGGTAGCCGCTTGCAGGTTGGTCTGGCCGCCGAGGATGCCGGTGACGGCACTGGTGACGGCATTCAGAGCACGGCTCTTGCCGCCGCCGATACCCCATGATTGTGCCTGCTCGTCTGCTGTGCGGTAGTCTTTGCTGATGTCACGCAGGATTTTTTGTTTTTCTGCTTCGCCTCTTCCATTGTAATCCTGCCACAGCTCAGGGTTGTTGGTTTGTAGTTCCTGCTCGGCTTTTTCTCGTGCCTGTTGGCGCTCCTGGTTGGCTTTTCTGGCCATATCGGCACTAAGGGTGCGCACGCTGTTGGCGATGGTGGCGGTGGCATCGGCTACTGCCTGTTGTCTGTCCATGATCTGTTGCAGATCCGGCAGTTGGCTGACGTTGCTGTGGGCGCTGTCGATGTCGCTATGGATGCCCAGTTCCTCTACGCTGGTCTGTTTACCGTTGATGGTGATCTGCCCCGGGCTGATGGTGGCATGGGTGGTGCTATGGTCGCTGCCGCTTTCGTGTTGCGGCAGTGTCGGGTTGTAGCTGGGGTTACCGGGGATGGTGCTGTCTTTGCCGGAGAAGCCGCCGCTGAGGGAGACATTGCTGGCTTTGAAGCTGGAATGGTTTTCTATATCTTTGAAGGTGAGGCTGTTGGTAGTGAGCTGGTTGTGCTCTTTGGCGGCGGTGGAACCGATGGCACCACCTTGCAGGTCTACGCTATCTGCACTGATGTGGTAGCCGTCTTTGCCGGCAAAGAGGCCGGATTGTTGGTTGACGGCGTTGAGGTGGCCGGAGGCCT
>NZ_JAAEDQ010000015.1:0-44250 GCF_013344965.1 Snodgrassella sp. ESL0253
TGAGATTAAGCTTTAACTTACAATACACCCGATACACACGTTTATGATTCCATTTATAGCCGAACTTTCTGATGCGATTAAAACATTTGGGAAAGCCCCAGCGTAAATGCTTATCGGTAATAGCACTTAGTACTGACATAATCACTGAATCATCCGGTAACTTGGGTTGATAATAGTAAGCACAACGGCTTAGGCCAACAATAGCGCAGCTCATGGTAATAGTAACAGGATGACTTTCTTGTAACTCCAGAGCCCAGGCTTTACTCTCCTTAGTAGGCACTAGAGCTTTTTTATGATTTCCTCCTGAAGCTGAGATTTTAAACTGAGCTCGGCAAATAGTTGTTTAAGCTTGCGGTTTTCAGCTTCCAGCTCCTTTAAACGTTTGATATCGGAGGTTTCCATATCACCGTATTTTTCCCGCCATTTATAAAAAGTCGAATTACCGATGCCATATTTACGGCAAAGTTCTTTAACAGGAATACCGGCTTTAGCTTCTTTTAAAATAGATACGATCTGATGTTCAGTCATCTTTTTCATGTTTAAATCCTCTGTGGGTTAATGAAAAGAATTTTCTACTTCGAGGTTGTACTATTTTAGGGGATAGTTACAAAACAACCATTTAGAGCTCCGGACGGTTATGGATCGGAGCTTTTACTTTGGGTGGCGTGTCTGTTTAGGTCAGATATGTGATACTTTTACAAGATTATTTATAGACTCAAATTTCCGAATTTTTGCATTAAATGAAAAGAATCACAGTTGATATTTAAACTCTGTATTACATGTGTTTTAATTAGAAATTCGGGAATTATCCTTTTTAAATAAAAGTATAATTTTAATAGATGGTAATAATATGTTGTTTTATATCAATAGGCGGAGTTAACAATATTATTAAAATTTTTTAGATGCTAAAAGAGGTTGGTTTTTTTAAGTGTTGGCAATTTTTGATTGTGACAGAAATAGAAAAGATAATTGAGCCTGAAATTATTAAGATTGTTTTTTGCTTGTATTCGAGAGTAGTGATATATAATATCACTAGATAAATCAACATTAAATCAGGTCATTACATTCTTTGAATTGCGGCAATAAACCATAAATATTAACAAATATTTGCATTTATAAACCAAAAAATCAAAAAGGAGATAGCATTGAGCATTCAAAAATTATTAGATAATGTTACGTTATGGCGTGAAAGTTATAAAAAGGCTAATGCATTATTTGATCGCCAACTTGCGCCTGCTTTTCGTTTATTAAATCTATTTTGTATCAATGAAATGGCATTATCCAATTGCTTAGCATTTTTATTGGATAAAAATGAAACACATGGTCAACAAGACTTATTTATTAACAAGTTTTATGAGTTATTTTCTTCACAAAAAAACATACAGCTTGAGTCAAAATATCAGGTTGTTACTGAATATAAAATTCCTACAGGACAGAGGATTGATATTCTCCTCACAGATTATAAAAATTATATTGCAATTGAAAATAAACCATGGGCATGTGATCAAAAAGATCAATTAAAAGATTATGGCACGTGGCTACATGGAGAAGCAAAAAATGATAAAAATTGGCTATTGATCTATTTATGTAATAGAGAGATTAACGAATATACTTTGTCTGAAGATACCGATGAGTATATTCGCGATAATGTATTACACATCACTTTTTATGAATTACGCAATTGGTTAATTGATTGTGCTTTATATGTTCAAGCACCTAAAGTAAAATTACTTGTTGAGGATTTAATTCAATATATTCAAGAAAACGTAAATGGAGAAATTAATATGAAACAACAAGATGAGTTAGTTAAAATGATTCTTTCAAATTCTAACAACCTTAATTCAGCACTTCTTATTGCAAATAATATTGAACTAGTAAAAAAGGAATTATTTGATAAATTTATTAAAAATTTACGAGACCAAACAGCCAATTTAGGTATGGTAGGTATCAAAATTGAAGGAGATACTGAAATTGAAAAACGTTATGCAGGTTTTCAAATAAAGTTTGATCCAAACGATTATTTTGTTTTGCGTTGGGAATCTCAAGGTACAATGCAAAGAGATATAATTTATGGGATTCGTCGAAAAGATGCTACTGTTCAGCCTAACAAAAAACTATACAAACATATTGCAGAGCAAATGGAAGGTATCCTTTCATCACCACAATCAAATGAATTGTGGTGGCCTGCTTGGGATTCACCCGAAAAAAATGCCATGCCAAAATTCATAGAAGACGAAACATGGATAAGTTTTTCCCATCCTCAGGAGAGTACTTTTACTAAGTCGGTCATTGAAATAATTCGTCAAGTGTATGAAAAACAAACATTGCGGGCATTACTTAAAGAGCGTTGAGGCAATTAACATGCATAATAGTATGATTAATACGTATTGTTATTTAATTTAAATCAACATCCATACCGCAATAGAAAGCTTTATATTAAAGGTTTCTATTACGTACTTACTGATACTATTATTGGCAATGACTATATTTTTATGCAGATGTTGGCTAAGCTAAGCTTACAATCCCAGCTTTAGAAGGAAATCATAAAAAAGCTATAGTGCCTACTAAGGCACGTAAAGCTTGGGCTGTGCAATTGCAAGAAAGTCATTCTGTTACTATTGCCATGAGTTGTGCAATTGTTGGCTTAAGCAGCTGTGCTTACTATTATCAACCCAAGTTACCGGATGATTCGGTGATTGTGTCGGTACTCAGTGCTATCACTGACAGGCATTTACGCTGTGGCTTTCCCAAGTGTTTTAATCGCATCAGAAAGCTCGGCTATAAATGAAATCATAAACGTGTGTATCGGGTGTATTGTCAATTAAAGCTTAATCTCAGGGTAAAGCGTAAACAGCGCATTCCAACACAAAGCCCAGAAAACTATCAGTACGGAATAAACAAGGTGAATGCTGGTCAATGGATTTTATGAGTGACAGCAGTCGCAATCAACTCAGGTTTAGAACTTTCAATGTGATAGATGACTTTAATCGTGAGGCGTTAGGCATTGATATTGCGCTCAGTTTACCGGCTGGCAGGATTACCTGTTATCTGGATAAACTGGCCGAATATCATGGTTATCCACTAAAAATACGAGTGGATAATGAACCGGAATTTACCGGAAATACGTTCACTTACTGGGCAAAATCACATGGTATAACTATAGAAGAGTACATCAACTCCAGCAGCCCATATCAAAATGGCTATATTAAACGATTTAATCGTTGGTATCGTACTGAGGTACTGGATTTATATCTTTTCAATAATCCGCACAAGTAAGGAACGTAACCGAAGAATGGCTAACCATTTATAACGATAAACTATCCCATGAGACATTGAATAATATAATGTGAATTGAATATAAACCTTAAAACAAGCAGCATAATTTTCTACTTGGTTTGTTTACTAAGTTTAGAGTATTTGCAAAGCTATACTACAAAAATCCAGTATTGATGCTCCTTTAATTTTGTTATATGGAAACAGTTAAAACCATGACATTTTGTTTCATTTAGTCAGAAATTTCGGCACAAATTTCACCGCGTTTGCTGTGAGCAGTCATAAACATGGTTTGAGTGAGAAAACCGGTGTTTATGATTACCATGTAATGGCTGCTAAGACTTATATCCTGATTCAGGCTTTGATGCTTAAGCTTGTAACTATATATTGGGTTTAGTGATGGGAGCAGTTATGCCCTTATTATTGGGTTTGTTTGAGCAGTTTGTGGTAGTAAAAAAATCATTGCTTAATTTGAAATTAAAAATCTTTCCGCTCCCTAAGTATAGTAGTTATATTATCAATAATAATTTGTTATATTCTGATTTTGTAGTTTATTTGGCGAAAATGTAAAGAATCGGCTTTTGAACTTGTATGGAAATAGCTGCAAAGATATCTTTACTGTGATGTAGTTAAAGCTAATGCTTTATTTAATCCACTATTTTTATAGTAATTTTATTTGAAAAGTAAAGCAATTACCCAGATTAGCCATAATATGGCGCAGCTGGCCAAGGCGTATTTGAGTTGCTTTATTGCGCCCTCATACCTTTGCTGCAAAGAAAAGTATTGCAGTTTTTCTTTTTGCCAGATAAAAGCAAGAATAATACCCGCCTGCTGATTATTTTTTGGTGTAAGTTCAGAGAAATAATGGTTGTCCAGCCACAGGCGCCAGCACTGATAGATAACAATGCCAGCGTTTCCTGCAATCAATACATGTATGAAGCCAACAGGCGCGCTGAAGATTACCCATAATAATGGCACTAAAGCCATCAGCAGCAAAAAGCGCCAGCTGGCTAGTGTTTGTCTGATTAACTGTCTGTTCAGGTAAGGATCAGCGGGTTCTGGGCTATTCTGGTTTGCCATTGTCGAAGTAATTTCATATGTTGGGTGCTAAGCACAATTTGTGGGCGTTGTCGCTGCACAAAGGAATATGCCTGCTCTACGGTTTTGAAATGGTCAAAAGCCAGTAGCCAGGCAATAACCACAACTGCACTGCGCGATAGTCCCAATGCACAATGTACCAGTACACTACTGTTTTGTAGGCGTAATTTTTCTAGCTCGATTACTGCTTGCTGTAATTGAAGCATGGTGGGGCAAACCAAATCAAGCATGGGCATACAGCTGTAGACACAATTGCGGGTTGAATATGCGCGCGAAAATTCGAAAGTTAAATCAAGCACGGCTCGTTGATATATTGTGCTGCATGGGTAACTACCCAAAAAAATATGTCGTCTGATTGGACTGACAGCAGGAATTTTACGCGTGTATAACCAGCGGGAAATGCTCATTAAGTAACGCCATGGTAACAGTAAGCAATAGGCTGCGACGGTATATTTACCCTGCTGTGATTTATATACCAGACCAACACCAAAACGATAGGCAAAACTTACGATAAATAAAGCAAGTGTAAGCCATAATAACCAAGATGTTAACCACAGACTAAGACATGCACACAATAAAGCTGCCAAACCATAGTATCTTGCCAGCTGTATCGATTGTGCAGATTTTGTATGTAAATATGATAATTTATTGGTTGGTATCAACCAGTCGATAAACATGCCGATAGCTATACCGGTAATAACATCAATAAAGTGGTGTTGCCATGTAGTCAGTACGGAAATGGCAATTAGCAGAAACCAGCCATGGATCAGCCAATGATAGCGTTTGGCAGTATGTCGCAGAAAATGTTGCCACAATAGCCAGCTCAGGATGATGTGTAGTGATGGTGATTGGTTATAAGGTAAGTCAAATTGTTCCAGTTGGCTAAACCACCATCCGGCAAAACCTTCTACTTTCGGCTGGGTAAAGCTAAAACGGAGTGGAAACAGCAAAAAGCCAATGCAGGCAAAGGTAGATGCTAACAATAGCCGGCAAGCCAGACGCTTCTGTTCGGATAAGGAGCGGCAAATAAATAATGATATACCGTATAGAAAATCTAGACTCCAGTAAGGAATAATGGTTAGAGGTATAAAAGGAATGTATTGTTCCCAGTTAAAAACGATGCTATTTATATTAATACGTGTGGCAGTAAACTGGTTTATTTGACCATAGGTCAGGAAGAAATAGGGGCCAAGAAGGCATAACCAACCTACTGCCTGCAAATTTATTTTACTGCGTAGATTCATGATGCACGGCGTATTGCTATAGAAACGCTAAAGATGCCCCATTCATCGATAATTTGTGTGCATTTATCGAAGCCGGCTGCGTTTACTAATGCATCCATTTCACCCTGAGAGCGATTGCGCATAATCCATGGTTGACCTTCACGATGGCTGGTGAGTGACCATGCAATGGTGTTCAGTTGTGGATGCCATGGCTGGTTGGTATATATCAAGATACCGCCAGCAGGAATAGCGGCGGCTAAACCGTTCAGTGAGGTGCGTAATAGGCTATTGTCTGGAAAAAGTTCATATAGGCCGGAAACGATGCCCAGTGTAGGTTTGGGCGAGAGTGAAGCCAATTGTTGCTGATTGAATGCATCGCCGATTTCAAATCGTGCTTTAGCGCTTAAACCGTAGGCAGCTATCATCTGCTGTCCTTTGTTGACATTGATTTCGCTGTAATCGCGCAACAGGATTTGTTCAACGGTATCAATACTGGATAATGCTTCAATCACGTATCGGCCATGGCCAGCAGCAATGTCAACTACGCGAACAGGCATTTTTTGTGCTTGTAATTTAGATACCGCCTGCTTAATCATGTATTCCAGATTGATTTTGCGCTGCCGGATACCTCGCCAGCCAATACTGTTCAAATAGGCTTTATCAAACTGTTTTCCCAGCCAATTTTTGCCTTGTGGTTGGTTTTGGTAGACATAATCCAATGTGCTGCCAGAATCAAAGCCTGTTTCACAACCCAGCTTAATGCCATTGGAAAGTGTACCAAGAGTAGTCATGCCTTTATGTAAGGCACGATAAGCAAAGGCACTGGGTGAAAATGGCACAGGGCCACCGCTCAGTTGGCGCCAGTTATCTGCACTTGGGCTCCAGCGATCTTCATGTTGGTAGTTAAAGTTGGGAGCCGGTTGCTGGTACAGGGTATCGACAAAGTTGTGAATTTTTGTGAATGCTTCTTCGCGGTTAAGTTCACCCAATGTGTCGTGATAAAAACCAGGAAGAATGTGCATTTCTTTCAGTGGATTGCGAATACGTTGATAGAAATCCAGTTGTGGCTGTCGGTGCACAACGTAATCTTGACCGGAGATCAGCAATTGGGTAGGTAACGTAATGGCTGCGGCATCTTCAATAATGCGATCAGCTGTACGGTACAAATCTAGCAGGATATTAACTGCAATGGCGCGGGTAATCAGTGGGTCGCTATTAAAACTGTTAATGCGTTGCGTATCATGAGTTAGATACTTGCCTTTGACGTATGAATTAACGAAAAACAGACCTTTGAAATGTTGACCAATTGCTAATAGGGGACGGGCAAATGGAACATATAATTTTACTTTGAAAGCCGGAGAGGCCAGTACCAGCCCGCGAATTTGCGGTGCGTAATCGTGCACCCAAGTTGCTGCCAGTACTGCACCCACACTCTGAGCAATAACGATAATATTGGCAAGGGGTGTCTGGCTATCAGCGGCAACAAATTGCACAAATTCATCTACGTCCTGTACTGAGCGTGCCAGTGACGGACTGTAGCCACGACGGCCGGGTGAGCGTCCATGGCCACGGGCATCCCACGCATAAAAGTCTGTATCTGGCATGTTCAGCTCATCAACAATGTGTTGTAAGCGGCCAGAATGTTCATGCCCGCGGTGAAACAGGACAATAACTTTGCGTATTGTGCCGGTGGTGATGGCAGGCCAGTGGCGATAAAATAATTCTTGTTTATCGCGGGTATGAAAAATACTTTCTTTTGCTTGGCGTTGTTCAGTCATTGGAGTCTCTTTTTGTATATTGCGGACGCAATGCTAGTAAATTGTTTAATAATTTAGCCTTGAATTGTTCTTTGTCGGGGTGGTAATACATGGGACGGCCAATGTTGACATCGATAAACAGGGGTAAGGGGATGCGATTGCCTTTGGCCATAATCTGTTCAGTGCCTTGTAGCCACACTGGAATAATCGGTACATCGGGCATGGCGGCACTTAGATACCATAAGCCTGATTTTAATGGCTGCAATTTCCCTGGCTCACCACGTGAACCTTCTGGAAAAAGAATAAGAATTTTATTTTTGCGTAAGGCTTCTTCGCAGCCTTGCAGGGGATTGCCCTGACCACTATTCTGCCGGGTTACTGGAATAATATTCAGGATGTTGAGTGCAAACCAGGCCATCCATTTATTACTGAGAAAGTAATCAGCTGCTGCCGCAGGATGAATGTGGCGTTGTTGTAAGGGAGAATAGAGTGACATCAACGCAAAAACGTCCATGTGACTATTGTGGTTGGCAACAATGATGGCTGGACCCTGTTTGGGCAAGTTGTGGTGTTGGTGAATACGTAAACCCATCCATAAACGCATAACCGGCCATACTATGCATAAGGCAAATATTGGTTTGAGTAATGATTTCAGCATGGTTTAGTAATAGAAATAACGAATAAAGTGAAAAAATACGGGGGCGGTAAAAATCAGTGAATCCAGACGGTCGAGGATGCCTCCATGTCCGGGTAACAGTGTACCGCTGTCTTTAATACCGATATCCCGTTTGATTGCAGACATGACGATATCGCCACAGAAACCGCTTACGCTGATAATCAGGCCGGCCAGTATGGCCATACCCCAGTTTAGCGAAGTGAGTAGCGGGCCTAATAGCATGGCGGCAATGGTGGTGCTGCCAATTCCACCAAGTAAGCCGGCCAGTGTTTTATTCGGACTGACTTTAGGGGTGATTTTAATTCTGCCCAGAGATTTGCCCCACAGATATTGAGTAATATCGTTGAATTCGGTTAAACCCACCAGAAACAGTACCAGCAGTGCACCAGTTTGTTGATTATCGTTGGGTAGTACTAAGAGAAAAGCAACATGGCTAAAAGTAAATACAGTGGTCATCAACCCCCATTGTAGCTGAGAGACAGTGCGCAGAAAGTGTCTGGTATCTCCGGCAATCACCATGCGTGCTGGTAAGAACAGGAACATATATACGGGAATAAATACGATAAACAGCCCATACCAGTCGATTCCGATTAACCAGTAATTAATTGGAATGGTGATAAACATCCATAAAATGGGCATCCGGTCGGCATGGCGGGCAGGTACCAATGTTAAATATTCTTTTAAGGCCATGAAGCTGACTAGCGCAAAAAAACTTAATCCGAGCCAATGTGGGCTAATCAGTGCCAGAGAAAACAGGATGATAATAATCCACCACGTGCGAATGCGTAATGTTAGTTCGTGCCAGTCTTTGTTCGGTTTCAGACATACCAGCAGTCCATTAATAACTGTTGCCAGCAATAACAGGCAGAAGATAACCAGTAAGGACTTTTGCAGCAGCATATTAGTGGCCTCCGGTTAAGGCACTACGGCAGCGGTTAACGCAAGTCCATAGCAGTAAGATGATAGACACACACCACAGTAGATTATTCCATGAGGTTAATTCAGGCCAGATGGCCAGCAGTAATGACCATGTGCCAAAAATCAGGGCGCGGTCACTTTTACCCATTGGGCCGGCATAGCTGCGAATCCCGTTAATTGTTTGGGCGAGAATGCCACAAAATTCAGTGAGCACAGCGCAAAACAGCATAATCAGTACTACTGCAGTATTGCTACCCGGTAATAGGATAAAGGGTAAATACAGGGCGATATCAGATAATACGTCGCCCAGCTCATTTAAAACTGCACCAAGCCGGCTTTGCTGGTTGCATTCGCGTGCCAGCATACCATCCAGAGCATTGAGTGCCATGCGAATAAACAGGGTAATAGGTAGCAGCCAGAAAAGCCCGGGGTGGGGGAAAATGGCCAGTATGACACCAATAATGACTGAAAGGACTATAGCGCCAAGGGTTACGTGGTTGGCGGTAATGCCCCTTCTGTATAGCCAGAACATAAGTGGACGTAAAAGTTTTTGAAAAGCAGGTTTGATTTTGTAGAGAGTCATGCTTATGCAAGTATGTGGTGTAATTTTTCTATTATAAAATGTATTTAATATTGTTGTTATGTTATTTTTATTAAAGATATTTTGCTTTGGAAACGATTTGTCTGGTGATACTGCTAATCGGTGATAAAAAATTTATATTATTTTGTAGCGGATATTTATTTTGGTATCTATGGGGCTGGTAGTTGAGATGCTGGTGTAGCCTTTAGGCTGTTACTGATATCAGACTGCCGGTAATACAGGAATAATATTACCGGCAGTTTTCAGAGTAATTGGGGGCTGAAATAATTTATTCTCCCTGTGGCATTACCCACATCTGATTTTGATTGTATTTCTGCATAAATTGTTTAAATTCTGGTGACTGATAGGCTGCTTTGAGGTCTTTTGCCCATTGCATGTCTTTGTTTTTTTCATTGATGGTAACCACCATTTCCATTTCCGGAACTACTTTTTCGCGTAAGACAGCTTTTTTCGGATCCAGTTTCGACTGATAAGCAATGCCACCGGAGGCAAAACCAAAATCTACTTCATTCAATGTGCGCGGAATCATCACGGAATCAATTTCCCTGATTTTCAGTTGTTTGGGATTGCTGGCAATATCTCTGGTGGTAGCCAGTATCGGATTGGTATTGGGTTTTAGCTGGATTAAATGGTTGTCGGTGAGGATGCGCAATGCACGGGAAGTATTGGCCGGGTCGCTGGGAATCAGCACGCTGGCGCCATTGGGAGCCTGCTGGATAGAAGTGTATTTATCTGAATAAATGGCGGCTGGAACTGTAGGAATATGTACCAGAGGATACAGGTGTGTGTTTTTTTCATGGTTAAAAACGTTAAGGTAAGCAGTGTGCTGATCGAGGTTAAAATCAACCTGACCATTATTAACTGATTGATTATTCACTTCCAGCGTGGAAAAATTCAGGGTTTTGATTGTATAGCCCTGTTTTTCCAGAATGGGTTTGATACCTTGTTCAAAGACAGTGCTATAGGGCATGGCAGAAGCACCAAAAACCAGTTCTTTTTTTGTGGTTGGGGTAGTAGGTGCTGTGTCCTGCTGGGTTTTGGAGCAGGCAATCAGGCCTGTTGCCACTAAACAGGATAAAACAAGATAGATAATTTTGTTCATAATGTACCTGCTGAAATTTAATATGGAATTTCAGTATATAATTGGAATGAGTCTGCAAATATACTGATTTTAAATAACTTTACTACTAAATAGAATAAGCATTTATGCCATTTGTCCTCTGCTTGAATAGTTATGCTCACTGATTTAGAAAAAAACGCCATACGCGAACATTACCAGAATATCGCTAAAAGTCTGCCCCATTTCCGGCCGCGTCAGGCTCAGCGGGAAATGATTGCAGCCATTGCCAATGCATTTTCGCGTACTCAGCAACAGCAGGCTGGTGAGGATGCACCGGAGCGCAATGGTGAGTCTATCGTTATAGTGGAAGGCCCAACGGGTGTCGGGAAAAGTCTGGCGTATTTACTGGCTGGTGGAATTATGGCGCAGACACGTGGCAAAATTCTGGTGGTTAGCAGTGCCACGGTGGCCTTACAGGAGCAGCTGGTGGGGCGGGATTTACCGTTTGTCGTCAGGCACAGTGGCTTGAGTCTGAGCTTTGCGCTGGCAAAAGGGCGAGGCCGTTATTTGTGTCCGTATAAACTGTATCAATTAACCCAATTAAACGCGCAGGATAGTTTGCAGGGGTTTGAACCACAACAGGAACTATGGGACAGAAAGCCGAAAGCTGAAGAATTAGCTGTATTGCGTGAGATGGCAGACCAGTTTGCTGCGCGTACTTTTAATGGCGACCGTGACACTTGGCCGGAACAGATGGATGAGAGCCTGTGGCAAAGGGTAACCAATGACCGCCATGGCTGCCTGAAAGCCGGCTGCCCTAATCGGCCGGAATGTCCGTTTTTTCTGGCACGGGAAACACTGGAAACGGTGAATGTAGTTGTGGCCAACCATGATTTGCTGTTAGCTGATATTGGTATGGGCGGGGGAGTGATTCTGCCATCACCAGCCAACAGCTTTTATTGCATTGATGAGGCTCATCATTTATCGCACAAGGCCTTGCAGCAGTTTGCTGCTGAACACAGCCTCAATCAGGCACTGTGGTTTTTGGACCGGATTGGTAATGTTATTGATAAAGTGGCTGGTGTGCTGGATAAGAGTGAGCTGGCTGTAATGGCTACCGAGGCTGCATCCGGCTTGCAGGAAAGCTTGCAGGAGTGGTTGATTCATCTGGCTGATGAACCCAGTCTGGCTACACAGGAAGGCATCGAAGAAAGCAGCTGGCTGTGGCCGGATGGCACTATTCCGTCCAGCTTAAGTATGCTGGTAAACAATACAGCTATAGCAGCACGCATGTTGCTCAAGCACATAAACAGCATGAATGAAGCACTAGTGGCCGCACGGCGCGATAAAAATCAGGACAGCAGCCTGCTCGACCGGCTAAGTGGCGATTTGGGTATGTTGCTGGCGCGAACAGAGCAGGTAGTTGATGTATGGGATTTAATTTCTACTGAGAATGTAGAAGGTGAAGCACCACTGGCTAAATGGATTACGCGAACTTTTAAAGATAAAGTGGATTACAGTTTTAATGCCTCACCAATTACCAGTGCCAGCAAATTGGCCAGTGGTTTGTGGCGGCGTGCAGCCGGTGCCCTGCTTACTTCAGCAACGCTGCGCTCGCTGGGAACATTCGATTTACTGTTGAAGCAAACCGGCCTGAACTGGTTGCCGGATACCACCATGCTGGCACTGGATAGTCCGTTTCATTTTGCCGAACAGGGTGAACTGTATATACCGGCACTGGCCGCCAGTCCGAAAGATGCTGCCGCGCATACCAGTGAAATTGTCAAATGGCTGCCGAAACTGATTAATGAAAATGAAGCCATTGGTACTCTGGTGTTATTTTCTTCACGCCGACAAATGCAGGAAGTGGCACTGAAATTACCAGACAGTCATTTGCCGCTATTATTGGTACAGGGAGAAATATCCAAACAGGTATTATTGCAGCGCCATCAGGAAGCCATTGCTGCCGGTAAGCCCAGTATCATTTTTGGGCTCGACAGTTTTGCCGAAGGGCTGGATTTGCCTGGTGAAATGTGTGTGCAAGTGATTATTGCCAAGCTGCCATTTGCCATGCCGGATAACCCGATTGAGAAAACCCGTAACCAGTGGATAGAAGCACGCGGCGGCAATCCATTCATGGAAATTACTGTGCCGGAGGCGAGTATCAAGCTGATACAGGCAGTAGGACGGCTGATTCGTACCGAAACAGATTACGGCCGGGTAACCATTCTGGATAACCGTATTCTGACAGCACGTTATGGCAAGCAGTTATTGGCGTGTTTGCCACCATTCAAACGCATCGGTTAGGCATAAATCTGGGGTGAAAAGCATTGTCTGTCTACCTTGCTGAGTACAGGGGGTTTGTCATATCAACCAAGTGTGGCAATTGACAATCACTTGATTAATCTTTAATATTAGAAGCTTTCGTATATTTATCTGGATTAGCTCCTATGAAAACCTTTTCAGCTAAGCCGCATGAGGTGAAGCGCGATTGGTATGTAGTTGACGCTCAAGACAAAGTTCTGGGTCGTTTGGCTGCTGAAATCGCTCGCCGTCTGCGTGGCAAACATAAGCCAGAATACACGCCGCATGTTGATACAGGTGATTACATCATTGTAATCAACGCTGACAAATTGCGTGTAACTGGTCAGAAACAGACTGACAAAAAATACTATCGCCACTCAGGCTTCCCGGGTGGTATCTACGAGCGTACTTTTACAGAAATGCAAAACCAGTTCCCTGGTCGTGCGCTGGAAAAAGCCGTTAAAGGTATGTTACCTAAAGGCCCGTTGGGCTATGCCATGATTAAAAAGCTGAAAGTATATGCTACTGCAGAACATGGCCATGCTGCTCAACAACCTAAAGTTTTGGATATCTAAGGACACGCAATGAACGGTAAATATTACTACGGCACGGGTCGCCGCAAAAGTTCAGTGGCTCGTGTTTTCCTGCAAAAGGGTAGCGGTCAGATTATTGTAAATGGTCGTCCGCTTGATGAGTTTTTCGGTCGCGAAACCGGCCGTATGATTGTACGTCAGCCATTGGTACTGACCGAAAATCTGGAAGCTTTCGACATTAAAGTAAATGTAGTAGGCGGCGGTGAAACCGGCCAGTCTGGTGCGATTCGTCACGGCATTACCCGTGCACTGATTGACTACGATGCAGCTCTGAAGCCAACTCTGTCTGCTGCTGGTCTGGTAACTCGTGATGCACGTGAAGTTGAACGTAAAAAATTCGGTCTGCGCAAAGCACGCCGTGCCAAACAGTTCTCCAAACGTTAATCTGTATTGCCACTACCAAAAAGTTTACAAATACAAAAAAGAGCCTTTATGGCTCTTTTTCTTTTGTGTTTTGAAGAGATACTACGAGTGAAAAAATTAATTTTATTTTGGGTAATCTAATGGATAGTAAATCAAATTTGATTTATTATTTTTTGTACCAAAATACAAAAACTTATATATCGAAACTATAAATAAAATTAAATTATTTAAATTAAGAATCACTCTATTTCTATTCTATTTTATTAGTCTATTCTCATTAAATTCTAATGTCAGTTGAGGCTCATCATCATATTTTTTCTTAAACAAATAATCGAATTGTTCTTTAGATTCAGAAACTGACATAAGAGTTGTAACTTCCGTTATTTGTTTTTTTAGATGCTCTCTTCCTATTTCTGCTGTTAATGACTGATGCCACTTATATTTCCAGTTGCCATTTGCAGTTTTACCAACATTTTCTTTTACCTTTTGTACTACGCCTTTAGGTAGTTGATCGTAAATATACTTTGTTGTCAGTTTTCCAATAAAAGAAGGTTTGTTTTTAATATATTTGGGGATAAATGGTAATTTCCAGAGACGAAAGATTTCTTTATAAAATTCATCGGTAAAAGTTAACTGCCATTTTAGTATTTCATCTGATACATATGCATTGAGAATCTTTCTTAATTCGAATCTTTCGCGCTCATATTGATATCCAGTGGCTTCATCAATAAGACCGATTATTCCAACCCTGGCGAATCCACGGATTAGTATTTCACATTGATTTGCTATAATTTGTTGTCTAGGAGAAAGAGAAATATGCTTTCTTGCTTCAAGAAATGCTTCGCAAATATCTGCTAATACGGTGGCTTCATACCCGTTAATTTTCTGATGAGTTCCCTTATAACATTCAATTGGGTCAAAATAATTTTTTGGTTTATCTTTATGTATAAAGGGTTCAAGTGATTTTTGTGTTAGATATCTTTGTAAGCGTGTTCCAGAGTTCTGTTTTCCGTCTTCAACTTTTTCAACCATTTTTAAAGATTCTTGCATTCCTCTAGCAGATAAAACACGAGTACCATCTTCTAGGACATAGCAAGAAATGACTGTTTCTCCCAAAATAATTTCACCCTCAAAGATTATTTTTCTAATTTGCATATGTATCTACCTAATGTTCCTTTATAACCAAAATATAAATACAGTAATATTTACAGTCTGTGCGTATTTTATTTTAATATTTTGATTTTAGTCAATAATGTTTAACATGTGATATTATTTTAAATAAATGGTTGTTGTAATTACTATAAATTTCATTATTAATAGATTATATACTCTAAAAATTTCACGACTTAAAGTGGTCAATTTATTATTTTTATAAATATAATTTTTAGATTAATTTCGAAAAAGTATAAAACATTATATTATAATAATATATATTATAAATTATTAATCTATTTAATATTTCTTTCTTTTTTTATACCGGTTATAACCAAACAAATACTGGCTGGGAAAGCGTGCTACCCATTGTTCGACATTGTTGTTGATAATCTGGGCATCATGTTCACGATTGCCATTGAGTGTACCATCCAGCGGAGCGATATGCAGGGCAAAGCCGCGGCCGTGGGGCAGGCGTTCGCCGCAAAAGAACAGGGCGGTTACTTTAGGCATGACGGCCAGACGTGAGGCCAGTGTCATGGTGTAGGCTGGTTGACCAAAAAAAGTTGCCCATACACCTTCGCCTTCACCAGGTACCTGATCGGGCAATACGATGGTGGCCTCTTTGTTTTTTAAGGCACGTACGATTTGTTTGACGCCCTGCATATTGGCCGGTGCGGTATAGCCGTTATCGCGGACGCGGCCATTATTCATTACACTTTCCAGCCAGCTTATTTTAGGCGGGCGATACATGGCGGTGAGAGGAAAGGGCAGTTTTTCACTCAGGTAACGGCCGGCAAGGTCGTAATTGCCCAGATGCGGGGTAATAAGCAGCAGGCCTTCGTTGCGGGCGATGGCTTCTTCGATGTGTTCCCAGCCGTGCACTTCTTTAAACAGGGAGACGATGTGTTTGCTGGAGCGGGTCCATGCGATGGACAGTTCTAGCCCGCTTTTAGCTGTTTCGGCGAAAACGGATTTAACCAGTTTCTCTGCTTGTTGGTCGTTGGCGGCAAGTTTGCTAAAATGCAGATTTCTAGTTGTGCGTTTACGTTCATTGGTGGCAAAGTAATAGCCAAGACGCCCCAGTATTGAACCTATGCCTTGTAAGATTGGCAAGGGAATTAATGCCAACAAGGAAAATACGACATAAACCAGCTTTTGCATCTGTTGTGTATCTCAAACTCAAAATTTGGACAACATTATAACAAAAGCATCTATAACTGCCCATAAAGCATTATTAGCATCAGAAAGTATCCGCCAATTATGAGTGAATTTCTGTTTACTTCCGAATCGGTATCTGAGGGTCATCCAGATAAAGTTGCCGACCAGATTTCCGATTCTATTTTAGACGCTATCCTGACTCAGGACCCTACCGCACGCGTGGCGGCTGAAACTTTAGTCAATACCGGCTTGTGTGTGCTGGCTGGTGAGGTTTCTACACGTGCGCATATTAATTATATTCAGGTTGCACGCGATACGATTAAACGTATCGGTTATAACTCATCGGAGCTGGGCTTTGATGCCAGCGGCTGTGCGGTGATGGTGTGTTATGACGAGCAGTCTCCTGATATTGCGCAGGGTGTTAATGAAGGGGAAGGTCTTGACCTGGATATGGGTGCCGGTGATCAGGGGCTGATGTTTGGTTATGCCTGTGATGAAACGCCTACGCTGATGCCGTTTGCTATTTATTATGCGCATCGTCTGATGCAGCGCCAGAGTGAAGTGCGTAAAAGTGGTGAGCTGCCATGGTTGCGCCCGGATGCGAAAGCGCAGCTAACCTGTGTGTATGACAGTGAGACTGGTAAGGTGAAGCGCATTGATACGGTGGTGCTGTCTACGCAGCATGAACCGGATGTCGGGCGTGAGGAACTGGTTGAAGCGGTGAAAGAATATATCATCAAGCCGGTATTGCCTGCTGATATGTTAACTGATGAAACGCAGTATCTGATTAATCCGACCGGTCGTTTTGTGATTGGTGGCCCGCAGGGCGACTGTGGTCTGACTGGCCGCAAGATTATTGTGGATACTTATGGCGGTGCGGCGCCGCATGGTGGCGGTGCGTTTTCTGGTAAAGACCCTACCAAGGTTGACCGTTCTGCTGCTTATGCTTGTCGTTATGTGGCGAAGAATATTGTTGCTGCCGGTTTGGCCAGCCAGTGTCAGATTCAGATTTCTTATGCTATCGGTATTGCGCAGCCTACTTCTATTGCGATTGATACTTTCGGTACCGGTAAAATTGATGAAAATCGGCTGATTGAGATTGTGCAGGAGCATTTTGATTTGCGTCCGAAAGGGATTATTAAAATGCTGGATTTGCAGCGGCCGATTTATGCAAAAACGGCAGCATATGGCCACTTTGGCCGTGAAGAACCAGAATTTACATGGGAACGCACGGATAAGGCGCAATTATTGCGTGAGGCTGCGGGTATTTGATTCAGGTTGTATGAAGAAAGGCTGCTTTTCAGGCAGCCTTTTTGCTGGTTGTTGTGCCGGCTGCGGATACGGTTTTGGCAGTTGCAGGATTTGGTCAGAATAGGTGCGTGTTGTGTTTATGGCAGGCTGAAAGCTTGTCTGAGAAATAAACTAACCTTGCTATTTTTGTCGTTGTTAGTGGTATGTTTGCTAAGAAAATTGCAGTTTTGTATAGAGGGAAAGATGCAATTTTGTTTAAGGCTGGTGTGAAGGGTTGTTGAGACAGGCAGAATAAAACAGATATCTGGTTAATATGGCGTAAAAATCTTCAAAATAACTAAATATTTAATCTGTTATCAAATATAATTATGCCCTTAACACATAAGGATAGTTCTGGATTTTTATCTTATAGTTTGTATAGAAAAATAATTATCAGTGTGGAATTTGTGACTGTTTATTAATAAGTTCGGCTGGTTGATTTTTCTGTGACTGGTTCTGGCCGGTGCCTTGGTCTAAATGATGGTTCAAAGCAGTTTATGATTGTGGTGTGGTCAGCCTGATGTCTGGCATGGCATATGGCAGATTATGTCTATGAACTGGAAAAGGTGCATCGGTAATGATATTTGCTGGTGGGGCGGTTTACGGGCATATAAGCGTACTTGTCAATAAATTTGATAATATAGTTATTATTTTGGGGTTGGAATATTTTCAGCCAAACTATAAGCTTCATTTATAATAAATGGTATGGTTATTGTAATGGTTTATTTTTTGGATTTTGAGGTGCTCTAACATGGGTTTTTCTCTTCCTGCTACCGAACTGGAAGCTACTTTAGGGGTGCTGGCAGTGAAAATGCCAAGCATGAATGTTCAGTTGGTAATGCTCAGCCGGTTAATACGTCTGGTGCATACGACTATTCAAAGTGAGCTGAATGAACGTTTGCGCCAGCACCATCTGTCAGAAAGTCTGTGGCATGCGCTGATAGCGGTTTATGCGCGGCCGAATCACGAGATTTTACCATCAGAACTGAGCAGTATTCTGAATCTAACCCGCACCAGTGCAACGCGTCTGTCTGATGATTTGGTGCTCAATGGCTGGGCAACGCGTTCTACTCATCCTTTAGACCGACGTAAAATTACCTTGAAGTTAACCAAGGCTGGTGAAAATCTGATTCAGCTGGTTAGTCCGGAAACCAATGAGGTACGCCGGCGGGTATGGTCAGCCCTGAGTGAACCGGAATATGAACAATTGCAGCAGTTGCTAACCAAGTTATTAACTGCTGCTTAACTTTTTTGCTGAGATTTGCATGAAATTAACTGTGTCTGTGCCCCGATTCCGATTACGTCAGTTATCCCTTATTACTCCGGTTACTTTGCTGCTGTTGTCTGCCTGTGCCAATTTTGGCCAGCAGCCAGATTTGCAAACGCCAAAGGAGGCGACACAACTGCAATTACCTGCCGGTCAGTCTGCCCATACTGGGCAGAGCTGGTGGCTGGGTTTGAATCAGCCGCTGTTGAATAAGCTTATGGATACAGGTTTGGCTAATGCACCGGATTTGCGCATTGCTGCCGCGCGTATTGCGCAAGCAGAAGCGCAATGGCGTGGTGCCAGAGGTGAGGCTGGTGTACAGGTAGGTATACAGGGAAATGGGGTAGCTGCATATTTGAATCCGAAGCCGGATTCAAATAGGGCTGGTGATGACCCAAATCATGTTTTCCGTAATGAAATGGCTGCAATGGCCGTTAATTATACTTTTGATTTCTGGGGCAAGCAGCGTAATCTGATTAAGGCGGCACTTGGTGCGCGTCTTGCTGCTGCCTATCAGCAGGAACAAGCACGACTGGTGTTAAGCCAGAGCATTGTATCGCAATATACACAATGGCAGTTGTTGCAGGAGCAGGCGAATATTCTGCAACAGCGTATTGGCGTGAATCAGCAGTTGCAGAAGCTGGTTGCCAACCGGATTCGTGCTGGTCTGCAACCAGCCAGTGATGAGTATACTTTTACGCAAACAGTACTGGGTTTGCAAAGTGCCTTGCGCCAGACGCAGGCGGATATCGAACGTACCCGTCACAGCATGGCGGCACTGGTTGGTCTGTCGCCAAACCAGCTGCCGGCAATGGTACCTCAGCCGCTGGGTAAAGTGCCTGAGGTGGCGGTTGATGGGCTGCGTGCGGATATTCTGGGACAACGGCCGGATATTGCTGCACAACGGGCCTTATTACAGTCGAATTATTTTGGTATCAAGGCGGCAGAGGCGGCATTTTATCCTGATATTGAAATTAAGGGTTTGGCCGGTCTGGCGCACGTGGATGCGTTTGATCTGGTGCATTCTTCTTCACGGATGCTGGGTATTGTGCCAGCCATTTCGTTGCCTATCTTTACTTCGGGCAGTTTGCAGGCTGCGTTGTCGGGTAAACGTTCTGCCTATAATGAACAGGTAGCCCAATATGATAAGACGGTACTGACAGCCTTGCAGCAGGCAGCCGATGCCATGAGTGATTATCAGCACAGTACGGTGGCATTGCCATTGCAGCAGCAGGCTTTTCAGGTGGCACAGAAGAATGCAGTATCCAGCAGCAAACGTCATGCGGCCGGGCTGGACAATGCTATTACCAAACTGCAACGCGAAGATACTGCTTTGAGGGCACGTGCTGATTGGGTTAAAACCATTGCCTGGCAGCAACAGAGCTGGAATAGTCTGCATGCTGCGCTGGGGGGTGGTTTCCAGCTTTCAGATACTCAGGCTACTCGTTAATTTACTGTTATTTTTCTATTTTATTGAGCTATTTACGTATGAGTGAACAAAAGCAAACTAACGAGGCGGTAACAACCTCGCAACCGGCGGTTCAGCCGCAGTCTGAACGAGTGCCCGCAGGCCGCAAGCGCAAGCTGGTAGTGCTGACTGCCGTATTTCTGCTGATTGCACTGGGCTTTCTGCTGATGTATCTGCTGGTCTGGCAGCATAAAGAATCCACCGATGATGCATATGTGAATGGTCATCTGGTGCAAATTACGCCGCAGATTACTGGTACGGTGCAGAAGGTGAATGTGGATGACACGCAAACCGTTAAAGCCGGGCAGGTGCTGGTTGAGCTGGATAACAGTGATATGCAACTGGCGTTTGAACGGGCACATGATGAGCTGATTAATGCAATTCGCCAGAATCAGCAGCAGACTGCTCAGTCACGTCAGGCCAGTGCACAGGTGGCCGCACAACAGGCTCAGTTAAAACGTTTGCAAGCAGACTTGCAGCGTCGCCAGAGTCTGGCCGGTACGGATGCCATTTCTGCTGAAGAGTTAAGCCATGCTCGTGATGCGGTATTGGAAGCTCAGGCAAAACTGAAAGCTGTGCAAGGGCAGGAAAGTGCGGCAAAAGCGGTGTTGGGGCATAATGTTCCGCTGCGCCAGCAGCCGGCAGTGATGACAGCAGTCAGCCATCTGAAAAGTGCATGGCTGGATTTACAGCGTACCCAAATCAAGGCGCCAGTAGATGGACAAGTTGCCAAACGCAATGTTCAGGTGGGTCAGAAAGTGGCTACAGGCGCGGCACTGATGGCGGTAGTACCGTTGAATAATGTCTGGGTGGATGCCAACTTCAAGGAAAGCCAGCTGGCTAAAATCCGTATCGGGCAGCCGGTGGAAATCAGAGCAGATGTGTATGGCAGTAAAGTAACCTATCACGGTAAGGTGGCTGGTTTGTCTGCTGGTACGGGTGCAGCGTTCTCTCTTTTACCGGCACAGAATGCAACCGGTAACTGGATTAAAGTGGTACAGCGCGTGCCGGTGCGTATTGCGCTGGATCCGAAAGAGCTGGCTGCGCATCCGTTGCGGGTAGGGTTATCAATGGATGTTGAGGTAAATACGCGTAACCAGAACGGGCAGGATTTAACATCAGTGCATGCGATTCCCACCAATGGCAATATGGCTGCAATTGACTGGACGCCAATCAATAATATGATTGAGCAGATTTTCGCCCAGTACGCTCCCTGATTCTGTTAATGCTGAATCTTATCTGGATGCTGCTGGTGCAGGAACAACAGCCCTGTCACCAGCAGGTTTTACTCAGGTAGTGATTTGGCCTGATTTTACTGTGATTCCAGAAGCATCATCTTTGCGAACCGCATTATTTGTGTCTGTGGGCACAGATTTGGATATGCTGAGAGATGAGTAATGTTTCTGCAATAAGGCTGCTTGAATGACGCATTCTCCTTTAAAAGGTCCGGCACTGGCTCTGGTTACGGTGGCACTGTCACTGGCCGTTTTTATGCAGGTGCTGGATTCCACCATTGCCAATGTGGCATTGCCAACCATTACTGGTAATCTGGGTGCAGCCAATAGTCAGGGTACGTGGGTGATTACTGCGTTTGCGGTAGCGAATGCTATTTCAGTACCGCTTACTGGCTGGCTGGCGCGCCGCTTTGGTGAAGTGAAAGTCTTTGTCGTGGCGACACTGTCGTTTGTGTTGGCCTCGTTTTTATGTGGTATTGCACCCAGTCTGGCATTGCTGGTGTTTTTCCGCGTGTTGCAGGGTGCTGTGGCCGGGCCGATGATTCCGCTGTCGCAAAGTTTGCTGATGGCCGCCTATCCGCCGGAAAAACGTCCAATGGCACTGGCTATGTGGTCGATGGTAATCATTGTGGCACCGATTTTCGGGCCGATTCTGGGTGGTATTATCAGTGATAACTGGCATTGGGGCTGGATTTTCTTTATTAATGTGCCAATTGGTTTGCTGGCTGCCGGTATTTCATGGCAGATGATGAAAAAACGCGAAACCGAAACTGTACATGAACCAATCGACCGCATGGGCTTATCGCTGATGGTCGTAGGCGTAGGTGCCTTGCAGATGATGCTTGACCGCGGCCATGAGCTGGACTGGTTCTCGTCCAATGAAATTATTGTTCTGGCTGTTATTGCTGTAGTGTGTCTGGGCTACTTTGTTATCTGGGAATGGTATGCCAGATACCCGATTGTAGACTTGCGCCTGTTTAAAGACCGTAATTTTACCGTAGGGGTAATTACCCTCAGTACAGCCTATATGACCTATATGGGGGCGATTGTACTGCTGCCGATGCTGTTGCAGATGCAGCTTGGTTATACCGCTACCTGGGCGGGGCTGGCCACGGCACCTATTGGTATTTTTCCAGTATTGTTGTCGCCGCTGATTGGTAAGTTTGGTAACCGGCTGGATATGCGGGTGCTGGTAACCATCAGCTTTACCGTATACGCTATCTGTTTCTTCTGGCGTACCAATTTTAATGCTGGCATGGGTTTTATGGATGTATTCTGGCCGCAGTTTGTGCAGGGGATTGGTATGGCGATGTTCTTTATGCCGTTAACTCAGATTACCCTGTCTAATATGTCTGGTTCGCAGATTGCCAGCGCGTCGAGCATTTCCAATTTTGTGCGCATTCTGGCCGGTGGTATTGGTACTTCAATGGTAAATGTATTGTGGGATAAACGTGAAGCTTTGCATCATACGCAATTGGTGGAAAACATCCATCCTTATAATAGCACCATGAATGAGTCAATTCAGGGTATGAATCAGCTCGGTTTAAGTGGTGTACAGCCTTTAGGTTCGATTGAGCATACTATTGGTCAACAGGCGCATATTATGGGTGCGAATGATTTATTCTGGCTGTATGGCTTGACTTTCTTAATTCTGATTGTGCTGGTATGGTTTGCCAAGCCACCGTTTGGTAGTGGCGGTGGCGGCGGGGCACATTGAAATCCTTTGCTATCTACTAACGCGGCCTGTGCATTCTGTGTAGGCCGTGTTATTTTTTTATCCTTTCCGTATACACAACATTATTACAATCTGTTGTAAGGCAAATGTTTATATACAACTGTGAATGTAAAGTGGTGGCAGCTTGTGTACAATAGATAGCGTTTAAGTGCATGGCTGGCGATAAGCAGTTAGGTAATATTAGTGATGATGATGAAATTGGCGTTTGCTTTTTTATATGTGCTGCAATTATTGCCGTTGTGTATGATTCATGCACTGGCACGATGTGTGGGCTGGTTAAGTTATTATGCGGTAGCGCCGCGGCGGCGCATTGGCCTGATTAATTTGCGCCAATGTTTTCCCGAATGGACAGAACGGCAGCGGCGCAAGGTACTGCGTGAACATTTTTATCATATGTCCATGCTGTTACTGGAATATGGCCTGTACTGGTATGGCGATGCCAGACGGCTGAAAAAGCTAGTGCGCTATCAGGACAAGCATTATCTGGATGAAGCACTGGCTGCCGGTGAGAAAGTGATTTTACTCTATCCACACTTTACTGCTTTTGAGGCGGCGGTGTATGCCCTCAATCAGGATGTTCCTCTGATTAGCGTCTATTCGCACCAGAAAAACAAGCAGCTGGATGAGCAAATTCTCAAAGGTCGCCAGCGTTATAACAATGCTTTTCTGATTGGACGTACGGAAGGGCTGCGTGCCATTATCAAGAAAATCAAAGCCAGCAGTGCGCCGTTTCTTTATCTGCCCGATCAGGATTTTGGCCGGCGTGAATCGATTTTTGTGGATTTTTTCGCTATTCCCACTGCTACGATTGCCGGCCTTAGCCGTATTGCAGCTTTAACTAAAGCTAAGGTTATTCCGGCGATTCCTACCCGTGAAGCGGATGGCAGCGTTACCTTGCGTTTTTATCCGCAGTGGGACAATTTTCCCAGTAAAGACATAGTTGCCGATACCCAGCGCATGAATGATTTTATTGAGGCACGGGTACGCGAACAGCCGTCACAGTATTACTGGCTACATAAACGTTTCAAAACCCGCCCAGAGGGCGAGGCATCGTTTTATCAGAAAATTCACAAATAAAAACCAGCTATCCGCTACAGCAAACAGCTGGCCAAAAAATACTGCTGCCATGAGTTGATTCTCTGGCAGCAGTTGTTTATTCAGACACCTGATAACGCTATAGACTGGCCGATATAAGCATCGTTATGTAGCGCTTTCAACATAAAATGAGCCACATCCGCGCGGGCAATACGGCCACTGCCAGCTGGAATGCCCTGTGTTGCTTCAGCATAATGACCAGAAAGCGCATCATGAGTTAAGCCCAGCGGGCGCACAATCGTTGCGTCCAGACCAGCAGCCTGAATCTGCTCAATTGCAGCACGATGATCGGCCAGCGGATGGCGTAGAAATTCCATTGCCGCCTGACCACGTTCACCTTCCAGCTCATTATCCACACCGGCGGAAGCACAGTAGACGATGCGTTTAATGCCATGTTGTTGCAATTGCGGAGCAATATTGCTGAGCATGCGCTGCAAATCATCACCCGGTTTGACCCCCTGATTGGTGTTCAGGGCTGAGGCCACTGCATCGTAATGGCTGTTAGCGGCAAACAATGCTGCAACATCAGTAGCCTCAAACGCATCACAGCGGCGAATATGCAAGTTGGGATGCTGTAAGTTGAGTTTTTCCGGTGTGCGCGCTGCCGCAGTAACTTCATCACCATTGGCCAGTGCCTGCTCAACTAAAGACCTGCCAACGCCACCAGTGGCTCCAAAAACCAGAATATGCATCAATGTTCTCCCGCTAAATAGTCAGAATCAGTTTAATAAACCGATGGTATGAAAATAATCCCGATAAATGGCTGCTTTACGTTCCAGTGCAAGCGGATAGGCACGCGAAGAAGAGGGCAGTCTGGATAAAGTTAGGTGTCGGCCAGCCAGAGTGGTATCAGTGGGATGGCCGATAGTTGGTGCCGCTGTACCGGCTGGCAGAAACTGTAGTAGTGTGCTGGTAGCCTTGTCACCGGTAGTCATGATGTGCTGACAATCCGGAATCTGTGCCAGTAAGGCCGGTAAATCTACTGGGGTAACCACTTCGAGAAATTTGTCTGCTGCATTGTTTTGCAGGCGCCTAATCTGATAGGCAGTATCATTAATGGCAATGCCGCGTTCAGACAAAAAAGCACGGATTAAGGGCTCATTAAATGCTTTATTGTTTTCGGTAAAGAAATAGTGTTTGTCCTGAAAGAACACCAGCCCAAAAATGCGCCACATATCATTTTGTAGATTGGGATAGTAAAAGTTCATTTTCCAGCGTGCAGTTGGTGGCGGGAATGAACCCAGCATCAGCAGCCGCGCACTGGTTGGTAGAAACGGTGCCAGCGGATGTGTTTCAACTATTATTTCAGCCATAAATACCCATAGCGTAATGGTGTTGTCTAACAGCGGCCAAAGAGGCAGGCAACCATATGTGCCTGTTCTTCTGTATAACCGGGCTCGCCCAGTCGCGCCGCCATCACCCATTCATTGGAAAAACCCTGCTGGCCACTGTATTCATGCCACAGGTGTTGCTGTTCGGCTTTATTACCATTTTTAATGGCCACTTGCATGCGTTGCCTGATGTTCAGTGGTATAGAATCACTCATCATAGTCTCCGTAAGTTTCAGATAAGCTGTCCCTGATTTTCATAGCGGCGGTGAAACCATAGCAGACAGGCACAACCGCATAATGTCAGTGGTACACCCAGTAATGCCGGATATTGATAGCCCCAGTGCTGGCTGATGGCCAGCCCGCCGCCATACGAACCAATGGCATTACCCAGATTAAATGCCATCTGTACACTGGCAGCACCAAGCAGTGCACCGCCCGGGGAATGGCGCAGCAATAATAATTGCTGCGGTGCCGATACCGCAAACAGGCAGAATGTACATATACACATCAGTGTCGCCGACAGCCAGCCAGTTGAAGCAAACAGAAAAATCAGTAGCAGCGCCACAGCTGCCAGCCCCTGCAAACTGGCGGCTACCTGTCCCGGTGTGTAGCGGTCTGACAGACGGCCACCACACCAGTTGCCAGCCACCATACCGGCACCGGCCAGCACCATTAACAAACTAACCTGATTACCACTGAAACCGGATACCTGCGTTAATAACGGGCTGATATAACTGAACCAGCAGAAGATACCGCCATTACCTAAAGTAGTGGCCGCCAGAATCAGCCACGGTGCCGCCGATTTCAGAAAATGGAATTGTCCCAGAATACCGGTATCTGGTAGCCGTTCTATTGATGGAATAAAACGCTGCAAAGTGAACACCAGCACAATTGCTACTACGGCAACCAAAGTAAATACCAGCCGCCAGCTTAAATGCAGACTCAGCCATGTGCCAACCGGTACACCAAGCAGATTGGCTACTGTCATGCCGGCAATCATCATGGCTACCGCCTGCGCCGAACGTCCGGGAGGCGCCAGTTTGGTAGCAACAATTGAGCCGATGCCAAAATAGGCGCCATGTGGCAAGCCGGAAATAAAACGTGCCACCAGCAGAGTTATATAGCCGGGTGCCATGGCCGCCAGTAGATTACCAATCGCAATCAGTACCGACAGTGACAGCAGAATGGTTTTGGGCGGTAAGCGGTAACTTAATACCAGCAGCCATGCTCCACTGCATACACCAAGCGCATAAGCAGCAATAAAATGCCCGGCCTGTGCAATATTGATACCGAGTGAATTGGCCACATCTGGCAGAATACCCATCATACTGAATTCTGCCATGCCTAGTGCAAATGTACCTAACGACAACGAAAGTAAGCTTTTTAATAACATAATAATCTACAGCCATAGTTCGTTCAGCTATAAACAGCAAGTTTAGACGCAGCTTGCCTGCTTGTCACTTTTCGCGCACATAAATGCCACATTCAGCAGAATTAATAAATTGAGCAAAAATTCAGTCTCGTGGTGCTAATAGCATAATTGCAGTACCAAGCGGGTACACCAGCACACCACTGATATCTCATTTATCCGGTATTACTTTATTACCAATTATGGTGACAGCAGCGAGCAACAGATATAAATGCTGCTACAGACTGTGTATATACGCGGTCGCCAATATGACTTCCACCAGTACCAGCAGCCATACAAATAACCGTCAAAGTAATGTACCCAGCAGCCAGAGTGCAGATTTCTGCAATGACAGCCAGAAAATAGTAAACAAAAGTTGCACGGGTTGCCTGTGAGAGTGGTTGGTTGATTGCGCCAGCCTGAATCATAGCCAGAAATAATCAAGATTGCTCATACCATAACAGTATCGGCACTGCTGTTGCGTATACAGCAGTATTTGTGGGAGCTATCTGTCAGGACAAGGTGTTATTTATGTTGTTTTAAAACTTCTGCGGCTGAATCAGGCTGAGGTAAGAAACAGCTAAAAATGTATTAATTTAAGGTGTAATATGGAATATATTAACATGTAAATAATTTAGAATTTACTGCTGGAGTAGACAGAAATGAAGAAGATAATCGTGCAGTTTTCAACAATTAATGCTTTGATGGCAGGGTTGTTTGATGGGGTATTCGCTGTTGGAGAAGCAAAAAAACATGGTGATTTTGGTTTGGGCTGCTCACATGCACTTGCCGGTGAGGTAATTATTGATAAGGATTTTCTGGAAGCAGACGGTGATAAAGCGGTAAAGGTCATGGGTGACGATGAGCTTTTGCCATTTGTACAAGTAACAACGTTTCAGCCGGATAAAGTGGTGGATATCACCGATGTGAGTAAAAATAATCTGTATACACATCTGGCGCACTATTTGCCGCTGGATAATGTATTTGTGGCCGTAAAAATCAGTGGCCGCTTTAATAAGCTGAAAATCCGCCGTCCGTTTGCGCAGCAGAAACCTTATCCGTCTGTAGTCAAGGTATTTGAACAGCAGGTAGTAGATACTATAGAGGATGTAAGCGGTACATTAATTGGTTTTTGGACACCGGAATTTTTCAAGGAGCTATCAGTAGCCGGTTTTCACCTGCATTTTATTGATACCACGCGTAAACTGGGCGGGCATGTAATTGATTTTATGGCCAGTAAGGCTGTGCTGGCGTTTGAGCGCAAGCAATCGGTAGAAATTGTGCTGCCTGAGAACGAGGAATATTTGCGCAAAAACCTGAAAATGGATGATCTAAATAATGTTATCAAACAGGTAGAAAATTAATCTAGGCGTGTTACACTATTTTCTGGTTATCTGGAATAGATTTAAGGGGTGTACGGTAGAATTTACAGGTACTACTGGATAACTTGCCTGCTATTTGCGCTGAAAGTGTAAACCATGAAAAAAATAATCTGTGGGCTATTCTGCCTGTGTTTGCTGGTCGGCTGTAACCGGCAATCAGCGGATTCAGCCACCGCTTCATCTGAAGCAGCCAGCCAGCCTGCGCATATGCCGCTGGCGATTGACCCGGCGTTGACAACATCTGTTGACCAGCAGTTGCTGGCGTTACAGAAGAAGCTGCCACAGAAACATAACCAGATTATGTTTAACGCAGCAGTACGGCATAACCAGACAATTTATTATTCGTATACGATGCTCGATAGCAAGCGTAATCAGAATAATTTTAATGTGGCCACGGCGAAAAAAGATTTACAGCAGAATTGCCGCCAGCCGCTGACCCGGCGTATGTTGCTGGGTGGATTTAATTTTGTGTATGTTTATACGTTTCAGGATCATTCGCAGGTGAGTGTGCCGCTGTCTGGCAAAGATTGTCGCTAGAGGTGTTGCTGTGTCTTGATGATTGCTTTCTGACTGATATAAACAGGGGGCAGTTAATGCCCCCTGTTGTTAACTGATTGCCTTTACAGTTACTGTTTCAAACGGGCAAAGGCCGCAGCCATGGCATTATCTGCACTGCTGGGCTTGTGTGGCGTTTTGCCATTCTGTCTGCGCGGGCGTTCGTTTCGTTGAGATGCTGCCTGAGCATCGTCATTCAGACGCATGGACAGAGCAATACGTTTGCGCGGTATATCAATTTCGATTACTTTAACCTTAACAACATCACCGGCTTTAACAATATCGCGCGGGTCGGCAATGTAACGGTCGGCCAGTGCAGAAACATGTACCAGTCCGTCCTGATGGACACCAATATCAACAAAGGCGCCAAATGCAGCCACATTGCTGACCACGCCTTCAAGTATCATGCCGGGCTGAAGGTCGGTAATATCTTCTACACCGTCGGCAAAGGTGGCGGTTTGAAATTCACCACGTGGGTCGCGGCCGGGTTTTTCCAGTTCGGACAGAATGTCGTTAATGGTAGGCAGCCCCACATTGGCATCGATGTAATCGGCGGGTTTCAGTGCCTTGAGCACGCTGTGGTTGCCAATGAGCTGGTCGGCACGCAGTTGCGCTGTCTGGAGCATTCTGGCAACGATGGGATAACTTTCGGGATGGACGGCACTGGCATCCAGTGGTTCATCTCCGCCCTGAATACGCAGAAAGCCGGCTGCCTGTTCGAAGGTTTTGCTACCCAGACGCGGTACCTTAAGTAGGTTCTGGCGATTGACGAATGCGCCGTTCTGGTCGCGGTAGCTGACAATATTCTGTGCCAGTGTGTTGTTTAGGCCGGAAATGCGTGCCAGCAGTGCAACTGAGGCAGTGTTCACATCTACGCCCACAGCATTCACGCAGTCTTCGACTACGGCGTCCAGACTTTTGGCTAGCTGGCTCTGGTTAACATCATGCTGATACTGGCCAACGCCAATGGATTTGGGATCGATTTTAACCAGTTCAGCCAGTGGGTCTTGCAGACGGCGGGCGATGGAAACGGCTCCGCGCAGGCTAACATCCAGATTGGGAAATTCTTTAGCGGCCAGTGCCGAAGCAGAATAAACGGATGCGCCTGCTTCGGATACAACGATTTTTTGTAGCTGGTAATCGGGCAGGGCACGAATCAGTTCGCCGGCGAGTTTGTCAGTTTCACGGCTGGCGGTACCGTTGCCGATGGCAATCAATTGGACTTTATACTGTTTAACCAGATGCATCAGTATGGTTAGTGCGCCTTTCCAGTCGTTACGCGGTTGATGCGGGTAGATGGTGGCGGTTTCCAGCAGCTTGCCGGTATCGTCGACCACGGCTACTTTCACACCAGTACGGATGCCGGGATCAAGCCCGATGGTGGTGAGGCGACCGGCCGGTGCTGCCAGCAGTAAATCTTTCAGATTCTGGGCAAAAACGCTAATGGCAGCCTGATCTGCATTTTCTTTTAGTCGGTTCAGTGCTTCCAGTTCCAGTGACAGGAAGATTTTGGCACGCCAGCTCAAGCGTACGGTGTCGCGTAACCAGCGGTCGGCGGCACGTCCCATATCAGCAATGCCAAACTGTTGCGCAATCAGTTGTTCGTAAATACTCTGTTCGCTCAGTGGGGTGTCATCTGGCTGGTATTTCAGACTGAGTGCCAGTATGCCTTCATTGCGGCCGCGCAATATGGCCAGTGCACGGTGACTGGGCATACTGTGAATCGGTTCGCGGTGATTAAAGTAGTCTTTGAATTTCTCGCCGGCACTTTCCTGACCTTCGAGTATCGTGGCATGGATTTCTCCTTCACGCCACAATTTATCACGTAAGCGCCCAATTAGGGTGGCATCTTCGGCAAATTGTTCCATCAGAATTGCACGCGCGCCATCCAGTGCCGCCTTGCTGTCGGCTACGTTGTCGTTCAGGTAGCTTTGTGCGGCGCTTTCCGGATTCAGGTCTGGCTGAGTGAGTAGGGCTTCTGCTAGTGGTGCGAGCCCATGCTCGCGGGCAATCTGGGCTTTAGTACGGCGTTTGGGTTTGTAGGGAAGATAAATATCTTCCAGTGCGGTTTTGTTATCAACTGCTGCTATGGTCTGTCGCAATTCATCAGTGAGTTTGCCTTGTTCTTCGATGCTGGATAACACTGTCTGTTTGCGTTCCTGTAATTCTCGCAGATATTGTAGTCTTTCGGCGAGGGTACGTAGTTGAGTATCATCCAGGCCTCCTGTGGCTTCCTTGCGGTAACGTGCCACAAACGGTACAGTGGCGCCATCATCCAGCAGGTCAATCGCTGCTTGAATCCGTGCAGAAGCAACATTCAGTTCTGAAGCAATTTTCTCAGTGATGTTCATAACAATTTAATATGCAATAAAAAAGGCAAGCATAGCTGGCTATAGTGGCTTTGTCACCTGTTCCCGTTCGTGAATATCGCCATAAGGTATAGTGAGTTGCATGTATCAGTAAAAAAGGCTATTTGTCTGAGACAAATAGCCTTGCATATTGCTTGAATTAGATGGGTTTATCTGGCAACCGGATAAGTGCCGGGTATCAGGATATCCGTATTGACGGTTTTGATATCGGTATGACCGGTAAAGGCCATGGTGGTGTCCATCTCATCGTAGATGATTTCCAGTGCGCGTGTTACTCCGTCTTCACCATATGCACCCAGACCATACAGGAAGGCGCGGCCAATCAAGGTACCTTTGGCGCCCATGGCAATGGCTTTAAGAACGTCCTGTCCACTGCGGATTCCACTGTCCAGCCAGACGTCAATATCATTACCTACCGCAGAGATAATATTGGGTAAAGCATGGATAGTAGAAGGCGCACCATCAAGCTGGCGGCCGCCGTGATTGGATACCACAATCGCATCTGCACCGGATTTCACCGCCATTTCGGCATCTTCGGCATCCAGAATGCCTTTTATAATCAGTTTGCCACCCCATAAATCCTTAATTTCTTCAATGTCTCTCCAGCTCAGGCGTGGGTCAAACTGTTCGGATGTCCATGAGGACAATGAAGTCATGTCGGCTACGCCTTTGGTATGGCCAACGATGTTGCGGAAGGTACGGCGTTGAGTATTGAGCATGGCCAGACACCATTCCGGTTTGGTGGCCAGATTCAACCAGTTGCGCAGGGTTGGCTTAGGCGGAGTAGACAAGCCGTTTTTGATGTCTTTGTGGCGTTGTCCCAATACCTGTAAATCGGCAGTAACCACCAATGCTGAACATTGGGCAGCTTGCGCACGGCGAATCAGGTCGCGCATGAATTCACGGTCACGCATTACATACAGTTGAAACCAGAAAGGGGCGCTGGTATTTTCAGCAACATCTTCGATGGAGCAGACAGACATGGTAGACAGGGTGAATGGTACGCCGAATTTTTCTGCCGCCCGCGCAGCCAGAATTTCACCATCAGCGTGTTGCATACCGGTTAATCCTGTTGGTGCCAGTGCCACAGGCATTTTTACTTGCTGTCCTACCATCGTGGTTTCTAGTGTGCGGCCGGTCATATCCGTCAGTACGCGCTGGCGCAGCTTAATACCTTGAAAATCATTACTATTGGCGTGATAGGTAGATTCTGTCCACGAACCGGTATCGGCATAATCGTAAAACATTTTCGGTACTTTGCGCTTAGCAACTTTGCGCAAATCTTCGATACATGTCATTTTGCTTAATTTGTTTTGCATGTGGTTACCTATTTTCAAATTTTCTTAGTGGGAATAGTATTAACTGGACAAGATAAAGTTATACATCAATTCTATCTGGTTGTAATCATTGTCATTGATTTCTGTCTGCATTTAGACTAGTTAAGTTGTCTACCTGAATGGACAGCAAACTGGTAGAGGGCTGCCAATAATCAGACAACACGTGACAGTTTATAAATCATCACCATAATCAGAAGCAGCAGGCAGCTAATGCCAATCAGCATTGTCCAAGGTCCCCAACGCTGCGTACGTCCACAAAATCCAGCCGTTAATATGGCACAACAGATGCCGAGTAGGATTAGCAAAATATAAAAGTCCATCTTCTGCTCCAGTAGAATTGCTTTGTTGTAAATAATTGGTACGATTATTGTAACGGGCAGCCTCCTAACATGTTAGTTTTTTTACAGATATAATGGCAGTATCTGTCCATATATGTATTCATCTGTGTAAAAAATACTGGCAGACAGCAATACCAAAACTGTGGTTTGAACACCAAAAATATCAGGATGAAAGTAATCATTCTTATCTGCCTGAACAATTGGTCAGACAAAATAGGCTTTATCGGTTACAAATCATCCATAAAATAAAACCCCACTCATAAGTGGGGTTGTACATATAAGGAGAAAAAAATCAGTCTTTTTTCTCTTTGTCTTTTACTTCTTCAAATTCAGCATCGACGATATCATCGTTGCCTTTGTTTTGTGGCTGTTCTGCTTGAGCGCCGGCCTGCTGACCTTCAGCCTGTGCCTGAGCATACATCATTTCGCCCAGTTTCTGGCTGGCTGTACCCAAAGCCTCAGCTTTAGCATCAATAGTAGCTTTGTCTTCGCCCTTAACAGCTTCTTCAGCTTCCTTGATGGCTGCTTCAATTTTTTCTTTCTCAGCAGCGTCCAGTTTGTCACCGTATTCACTTAGAGATTTCTGTACAGAGTGAATCAGGGCTTCAGCCTGATTGCGGCTGCTTACCAATTCAGCCAACTTGCGATCTTCTTCAGCATTGGCCTCCGCATCTTTTACCATGCGTTCAATTTCTTCTTCACTCAAGCCAGAAGAAGCCTGAATGGTAATATTGGCTACTTTGCCAGTGCCTTTATCCTTAGCAGATACGTGCAGAATACCATTGGCGTCAATGTCAAAAGTCACTTCTACCTGTGGAACACCACGCGGAGCTGGCGGAATATCACCCAGATTAAACTGTCCCAGACTCTTATTGGCAGAAGCACGTTCACGTTCGCCCTGTAATACATGGATGGTTACAGCGCTTTGGTTGTCTTCAGCAGTAGAGAATGTCTGCGTTGCCTTGGTAGGGATGGTAGTATTTTTATTGATGAGTTTGGTCATCACACCACCCATGGTTTCAATACCCAGAGACAATGGTGTTACATCCAGCAACAATACGTCACTGCGGTCACCAGCCAGTACCGCACCCTGAATCGCAGCACCTACAGCAACGGCTTCATCCGGATTAACGTCACGGCGTGGTTCTTTGCCAAAGAAGTCTTTAACTGCTTCCTGTACTTTCGGCATACGGCTCTGACCGCCTACCAGAATCACATCGTTAATGTCATTTACGCTCAGGCCGGCATCTTTAATTGCGGTGCGGCAAGGTTCGATAGAGCGGGTAATCAGGTCTTCTACCAGACTTTCGAATTTGGCACGGGTAATTTTCATGGCCAAATGTTTCGGGCCAGAAGCATCCATGGTGATGTAAGGCAGGTTGATTTCAGTCTGCTGGCCGCTGGACAGTTCGATTTTGGCTTTTTCCGCAGCTTCTTTCAGACGTTGCAAGGCCATTACATCATTTTTCAGGTCGATGCCCTGATCTTTTTTGAATTCATCAATGATGTAGTTAATCAGACGCTGGTCAAAGTCTTCACCACCGAGGAATGTATCACCATTGGTGGCCAATACTTCAAACTGTTTGTCGCCATCAATTTCAGCGATTTCAATAATGGAAATATCAAAAGTGCCGCCACCAAGGTCATAAACGGCAATCTTGCGGTCGCCTTTTTCACCTTTATCCATACCAAAAGCCAGAGCCGCAGCTGTTGGTTCATTAATAATACGTTTTACGTCCAGACCAGCAATACGGCCGGCATCTTTAGTAGCCTGACGCTGGCTATCATTAAAATAGGCCGGTACGGTAATCACAGCTTCAGTTACTGTTTCACCCAGATAATCTTCAGCTGCTTTCTTCATTTTGCGCAATACTTCAGCAGAAACCTGCGGAGGTGACAGTTTTTCACCATGCGCTTCTACCCATGCGTCGTTGTTGTTGGCCTTAACAATCTGGAAAGGCATGGATTTAATATCGCGCTGTACTTCAGCATCATCAAATTTACGGCCAATCAGACGTTTTACTGCGTAAACAGTGTTTTTCGGGTTGGTTACAGCCTGACGTTTGGCTGGCGCACCCACCAGAATTTCGTTGTCGTCCAGATAAGCTACAATAGAAGGTGTAGTACGTGCACCTTCAGCATTTTCTATTACCTTAGTCTGGCCACCTTCGGAAATGGCAACACAAGAGTTGGTAGTACCCAGGTCAATACCGATTACTTTTGCCATAATTTAAAAATCTCCTAATAATTTAATTTCGTAATTTGCGCCGTTATCGTACGGCTGCAAATACAGTAGTTCAAAACCACCGCTATACTATTGCTAATGCATCGTAAATGGGTATGCCCGGGATGATTTCAAGCATAGTTTTGCAAATTTTATCCAATTAATAGCTTGGTAAAAGTCTGCTTTAATATCAATAGCGTTTGCTTACATGGTTATATGTTATATTCATTCAGGCTTGAACAGTAAAATCGTGCTTTTTTTTCGCCAATACCGTCTGATACTTTTTTGCGCTATATCAGACGGTATTTTGCAGTAAGAGTTTACAATCACTCTATATTAATGATTTCTGTCTGGCTGTATCTATATCTTCATGATTTAGGAGTATGTTGTATGCCTGTAAAAATTGGGTTTAAACCCATTCCCGCTGCCATAGCGCTGTTAATCAGCCTGATTATCTGGTTTGCCATACCGGTACCAGAAGGGGTTTCACCTCAGGCATGGCATTTATTGGCCATGTTTGTTGGCGTGATTGCAGCCATCATTGGCAAAGCCATGCCAATTGGCGCGCTATCCATTATTGCTATTATGTTGGTAGCATTAACTGGAGTCACCGCAGAAAGCCCCAGCAAAGCCATGAATGATGCCCTGAGCAGCTTCGGTAATCCGCTGATTTGGCTGATCGGTGTGGCTATCATGATTTCACGTGGTTTGTTAAAAACCGGCTTGGGTGCACGTGTCGGCTATCTGTTTATTGGTTTGTGGGGTAAACGCACCTTGGGTGTTGCCTATAGTCTGGCCGTAGTGGAATTGTTACTGGCTCCGGTTACACCAAGTAATACAGCCCGTGGTGGTGGCATTATTCATCCAATCATGAAATCCATTGCATCCAGCTATGATTCTGACCCAGAAAAAGGTACAGAAAAACGCATGGGTAAATTTCTGGCGCTAGTAAACTACCACGCCAATCCCATCAGTTCAATCATGTTTATTACCGCTACTGCGCCTAATCCACTAATTGTGGATCTTGTAGCCAAGGCAACAAACAGCGATATTCATCTATCCTGGGGTACATGGGCACTGGCCATGTTATTGCCCGGTCTGGTAGCCATGTTCCTGATGCCACTGATTATATATTGGATGTATCCGCCTGAAATCAAGCAGACTCCGAATGCGGTTGCATTTGCTAAAGAACGCCTGAAAGAACAAGGGCCAATGACCCGTGATGAAAAAATCATGCTGGGTATTTTTGCAGTATTGCTGATTCTGTGGGCAGGTATTCCGGCCATGCTGTTTGGTAAAGCCTTTACTGTCGACCCAACCACTACTGCATTCATTGGTTTGTCACTGTTATTGTTAACCGGTGTATTAAGCTGGGACGACATCCTGAAAGAAAAAAGTGCATGGGATACCATTACTTGGTTTGCCGCACTGGTAATGATGGCGACTTTCCTGAATAAACTGGGGCTGATTACTTGGTTCTCTGGTGTACTGGAAAGCAGTATTGGTAGTCTGGGCATGGGCTGGATGGGCGCATGTGCACTGTTATTACTGGCTTATATGTATGCACACTATATGTTTGCCAGTACCACCGCACATATCACAGCCATGTTTGCTGCCTTCTATTCTGCAGGTCTGGCACTGGGCGCACCTCCGATGCTGTTTGCGCTGATGATGGCTGCCGCCTCCAGCATCATGATGACACTTACCCATTACGCTACCGGCACTTCACCAGTGGTATTTGGTTCTGGTTTCGTTACCTTGGGTGAATGGTGGAAAGTGGGTTTCATCATGAGCGTAATTGAACTGATGATATTTGTTGTTGTCGGTGGTATATGGTGGAAAGTTCTGGGTTACTATTAATCCAAGTCTGTTCATCCTCACAGGCTGCCAGAAAGTATGGCAGCCTGTTTTGTTGTTTAAAATCAAATTCAATGGTTTTAGCAGGGATTTCACTTGTTGCTTCTGTCTGGAATCGGTTATGATGCATTGCCTTAAGGGAGTAGTTGCACAGGTGATTTCTCCAGTACCTGTGGTTACGGTCAACATATTTGCAGCATTTGCTGTATGGTCGTAACGTCTGACCAGATGGTGGATTAACGAGACTTGAGACAGGATAAAACCGCTATGGCGGGCGTTTTATCGTGTCTTTTGTCTTTCAGCCCGCCAACGGTATTCTAAAAATGATTCATGCTTTTCTGTCTTCTGTTATACCAGTTGCTTTGGCTGAAATTGGTGACAAAACCCAATTACTGACTTTATTTCTTGCTACCCGCTTTGCCCGAAAATATGCCATTATCACCGGTATGCTATGTGCTACCCTGCTTAATCATATTGTTTCTGCCTGGTTTGGGGTTGAAGTAGCGCGGTTTTTTACGCCCCAATTAATGGGCTGGGTAGTTGGGTTCAGTTTTCTGGTAGTTGGCTTATGGCTGTTAAAACCAGATAAAGATGATGGGGTCGATACCCGTTTTATGCGCTATGGCCCATTTGTGGCTACAGCAGTATTGTTTTTTCTGGCAGAAGTAGGGGATAAAACCCAGATCGCCACAATATTACTGGCCGCTCAATATCGTGATTTGTACTCAGTAGTGTTGGGCAGTACCGTAGGCTTATTATTGGCTAATGTTCCAGTGATATTTTTTGGCAACTGGCTGATGCAACGCTTACCTCTCAATCGAATCCGCATAGGTGCCTGTTTCCTGTTTTGTCTTTTAGGTATCATTACCCTGATACAGACATGGTTAAACTAAAATATCAGGCATGACTGAGCAGATTGATTAATATTACCGGACTCATCAAAATACCATGCAAAAACAGTTAAAACGCTGTGACTGGGTTAAAACAGATCCCCTTTATCAGCATTATCATGATCATGAATGGGGGCAGGTGCAGAAAGACGGACAAAAGCTGTTTGAAAAAATCTGTCTGGAAGGCCAGCAGGCCGGCTTATCATGGATTACCGTGTTAAAAAAACGCGATGAATACCGGCGCTGTTTTTACAATTTTGATCCACATAAAATTATTACCATCACAGATATCAGACCATTACTACAAAATCCGGGATTGATTCGCCATCCGGCCAAATTGCAGGCCATTATAAATAACGCCCATGCCTATCTCTCCATGCAGCAGCATGGAGAGGATTTTGCCCGTTTTATCTGGTCATTTGTCAATCATCAGCCGGTTATCAATCACTATAAATTTTTATCTGACGTGCCGTCCCAGACAAAAGTCAGCGCTGCCATGTCCAAAGCCTTAAAGAAACGCGGCTTCAGCTTTGTCGGACCCACTACTTGCTATGCTTTCATGCAATCAATGGGATTAGTCAATGATCATTTAACTAGCTGTTTTTGTGCTCAGCATTAAAAAAGCCAGTTTGTACACATCATCATATAATCAGAATAAACTCAACATTCATCCGCAATAAATACAAAAATTAAAAAATCATATGCAAAAAAGTAAAAGCTGCGATAAAAAGCATAAGCACAGCAAAAAAATTGTCGTACAATCAGACCCCTTGTATGGAATATACAGATTTATTGATTAATTAACCTAATCAGGGTAGTTAATCTATTTGTTTTTATTGTTTAATAGTTTAGTTTAGACCCAATGAGCCATTGCCATGCAAAACAAGTTCAGACTTGGTCTTTATTTCAGTGCCTGCGTACTGTTATCAGTCTATTTAAACCCAGTTTGGGCTGAAGATAAAACAGCAGCATCTGCGGCTAGCACACCTGCGCCGATAACCTGGTATGCATGTCCACTGGCAAATAATCATGTTAGCTACACAACCAAACCTTTAGATGTTCAATGCCAGATTGCCAAACATCCGCCCACAGACAGTGATGATTTAAAAAAACATTCTCTGGAAAATCAGAATGCTCCCGGCTTAGAGCAGATACAACGTCTCTGGTATAGTGCTGAATTTGGTCGTGACAGCGATTTAATGAAAGTACCGCCAACACCTAAAATGGGTATTTTTCTGCGCCAGCAAACACCCAAACCAGATACCGCCACTGCAATTAAAAATAAAGTGGTTACAGTACCAGCAAAAATAATTGTAGTGCCTAAATTAACCCCAAAGCAGCTAGTACAACGTGATATCACCAGTGAACAACGCGCGCTGGCGACAGCTCAGCAGCAACTGCGTCGGGCACAGAAACAAGGCATTGTTGCTCAAATTCAGCGCTGGCAGCAAAATGTTACCGATCGTCAGGCCAATATCCGCGTATTGAAACAAGAGTTAAGCCGATACTAAAAATAAACCAATAATCATATTTCAAAACCTAGGCAATAACCAGTAATCAAACTTGTAGCCAGAACGTTACCGGTCCATCATTAACCAGAGAAACCTGCATATTGGCTGCAAAAATTCCAGTTTTAGTAGTAAGCTGTTTTTGGCATAATTCAACAAAATAATTATACAAATGATTAGCTTCAGCAGGCGTTGCACCTTTAGTAAAACTTGGTCTCGTACCTTTTTTAGTATCAGCGGCAAGAGTAAATTGTGATACAACCAATAGTTGCCCATTCACCTGCTTAACATTCAAATTCATTTTATCATCCTGATCACTAAAAACCCGGTAACCAAGTACCTTGTCACAAAGACGTTCAGCTTTTTGTCGATCATCACCCTGTTCAACACCTAACAGAATCAGCAGCCCATGTTCTATCTGGCCGACAATTTCAGCGTTTACACAGACACTGGCCTGTTTAACACGTTGTATTAATGCAATCATTAAATATCCTGTTTAAAATCTATCTAATTTTTTAATTTCTTTCCCTTTAGAAGATTATTCTATCAGTACAGATTAAAAAAACACCATACAGGCAAATAACCAGACACTGCCCATCTGGTATCAATCAGAAAATCCTACCCAATAAAAACGCCTGCTTAAACACAGGCGTTTTTTATTATGACAACAAGGCTTAATCAAAATCATGAATAAACTGTACTCCGGTCAACCGCGAGGACAAAATAGCTGATTTAATCATGCGTAAGGCTTTGGGGCGGACAAAATTACGCCGCGAGGCTAATACCACACGCCGTTCTGGCGTTGGATTGGTAAAAGGAATAATACTGAATAACAAATGGTCATTTTCTGTTAATGCTGTAGCAGGCATAACACTGATACCCAAACCACTGGCAACCATATGCCGAATTGTATTAATAGAACTTCCTTGAATACTATTCGACAAACCCAAAATTTTCTGACGCGAAGCCAGTTCCTGACAGCTATCCAGTACATTATCACGCATACAATTACCTTCTGTAAGCAACAATACACGTTCTTCGCTCAGCTGTTTTGGCGTAACTTCGTCTAATTGCTCAAAAGGATGGCCTTTTGGAACAATAACGAAAAAAGGTTCATCATAGAGCGGAATGGTTTGCAGTCCCGTTTCATGAAACGGTTCAGCAACTACAATTGCATCCAGAGCACCACGCTTGAGTAATTCTGTTAGTACATCAGTGTAGTTTTCATCCAGTTGCAACGGCATTTCCGGTGCCAGCTGCCGCAATGATAAAATCAGTTTCGGTAATAAATAAGGCGCAATTGTAAAAATTAGACCAAGCTTAAATATCCCTTCCAGCTCGCTTTGTTCCTGATTTGCCATTAGCTTGATACGATCAGCTTCCTCAAGCACCCGACGTGCCTGTAGCACAATTCGCTGGCCAGCGTCAGTGGTCATGACTTCATTACTGCTGCGGTCAAATAATGTCAGTCCTAACTCTTCTTCCAGCTTCTTAATTGCAATAGATAAAGTAGGCTGGCTCACAAAACATCTCTGGGCTGCACGTCCAAAATGTTTTTCCTGAGCTACAGCCACAATATAGCGCAATTCAGTCAGCGTCATTCACTGGCCTTTTTCTTTCCTGTTTCCGGTAAGGTAATATTGAGTGCCAATACATCCATACCATCTTTCTTTTCCTGAGTAATCTGAATATCATTCAAAGATACATGAACATATTTTGACAGCACTTCCAAGAGCTCTTTTTGCAGTGTAGGCAAATAATCCGGCGTTTGTGTAGCACGCTCTTGCGCAATAATAATTTGCAGGCGGTCGCGTGCCATCTGAGCGGATTGTTGCTTCTTGCCAAAAAGAAAATCCATTATAGACATTGCTTAACCTCCAAACAGGCGCTTGAGAAAGCCTTTTTTCTCAGCATCCAGAAAGCGGATTGGACGGTCTTCACCCAACAGGCGCGCCACCACGTCTTCATACGCGTCAGCAGCCACAGAATTCTCCTGCAATATAACAGGCGTACCCGAATTAGAAGCCTGTAACACATTTTGCGATTCAGGAATCACACCAATCAAAGGAATACGCAAGATATCCTGAATATCCTGAACCGACAGCATTTCACCTTTTTCTACGCGTTCAGGTGAGTAACGCGTAATCAGTAAATGTTCTTTAACCGGAGCGCTATTAGTTTCAGCACGACGGGATTTGCTGGATAAAATCCCCAGAATACGGTCAGAATCACGCACACTGGAAATTTCCGGATTGGTGGTTACAATGGCCTCATCTGCAAAGTACAAAGCCATCAATGCACCCTGCTCAATACCCGCTGGTGAATCACAGACTACGTATTCGAAGCCCATCTTGCCAGTCAGGTCTTTTAAAACCTTTTCCACACCATCCCGCGTAAGCGCATCCTTATCACGAGTTTGTGAGGCAGGTAAAATATAAAGATTATCGCAGTGCTTATCCTTGATTAACGCCTGATTAAGAGTAGCTTCATTCTGGATAACATTAATCAGGTCATAAACCACACGGCGCTCACAACCCATAATCAAATCCAGATTACGCAAGCCTACGTCAAAATCTATTACCGCAGTTTTATGGCCGGCTAAAGCCAAACCTGTTGAAATGCTGGCACTGGTCGTGGTTTTACCAACACCACCTTTACCTGACGTCACCACAATAATCTTTGCCACAATTAAATTCCTTTTGTTATATAAATGAATTAATCAATACATTCACAAATCAGCAACACATAAAGTTCATGAGTCTGAATAAATTAATTTGCCTGAATCGCACTGAGTACCAGCCGGTCATTTTGCAGAAAAATCTGCACCGGGTGACGATCCAGATGTGCCGGTAACTGTTGATCAAAAATGCGATAAATACCTGCCACAGATACAAGCTCAGCCTGCATAGACTGGGCAAAAATACGTGTATCCTTATTACCCGCTGCACCTGCTAAAGCCCGTCCGCGTAAAGGGCCGTAAATATGAATATTGCCATCGGCAATAATTTCCGCGCCTTCGCTAACCAGTCCCAGAACAATCAAATCAGATTTTTCCGCATAAACCTGCTGCCCGGTACGGATCGTACGATCAATAACCAGTGTTGGCAGGGCATTTGTGGCAGCTGATGAAATAATTTTTTCATTATTAACATCTGCCGCTTGTGGGGACAGTGCCTCGGCTACAGCTTTAACCCGTGTATTAGCCTGCTCTTCCGGCAAAATACTAAAAGCTATATTTTGTTGTTTAGCCAAACTGGCCCAGACTGCATCAGAATGACGAATGGCTATAATACGCAAATAATATCGTGCAAACAGCGCAATCAGCTTTCCCAAATCCAATGTTGCCGGATTGACAAGATTTTGCAGATCCAGAGTAAAAGGCATATTACGTAAATTACCGAAACGTTCTGCCCGTTGCTTTAGTTCATGGTTAATCAAAGTCAGATCATCAGTCAGTAATTGTACTGATAGTGTATCCAGACGCGCGGATTTCACATTAAAAGCAGCTTTCATTAACGTGTTTGCCCAAGTAAATTATGATTAGAATATAGAGTAAGTACCGAAGTGTACCGTTTTGATTAAGCGGCTTCAATTACAACCAATGACCTTAAACAAAATAATCATCCTTTAGCCGAGAAAAATTGATAATGACTGACACCTTTACCAAATCCACTCAACCAACAAAGTCATATATACCACGAATAAATATCATCGGTACCGGTAAAGTTGCTTCAACACTGGCCATCATCTGGCATCAAAGTGGGCAAGTAAATATACAGGCAGCCTGGAACCGCAGTTTTACAGCAGCACAGCATCTTAAAAACCACATACCGCATATTCAGCTTCACAAACAGCTAAATACCTTACCACCAGCAGATATCATAGCCATAGGTGTCAGTGATCAGGCCATAGAAATAATTAGCCAACAAATTAATCAGGCAGACTGGATAACAGCCAACACATTGATACTTCATTTTAGCGGAGCATTAAATAGCAAAGTATTAATGCCAAACAAGCAAAAAGCACTTACTGGTTCATTACATCCAGTATTTGCTTTTGCCTCAATCGAAACAGCGACTAATACATTGGCCGGCCATCTGTGCGCCATAGAAGGTGATAGTGCAGCATTACCTCTATTACAACAGCTAGCACAGGCGGCAAATCTAAACAGTTTCAGTATTGATTCTGCTCAAAAAAATCGCTATCACGCAGCGCTATCCATTAGTGCTAACTTTTTAGTCACATTAAATGCTTATGCACGCAATATATTGGCTTCCTTATCCTTACCGCAAAATTTAGCAGAAAAACTGGTAAACCAACTAATGCAGCAAAATCTGGATCAACTGCAAATAATGTCTCCAACAGAAGCATTAACAGGTCCAATAAAACGAGGCGACAGCAACACAATCGCCCACCACTGGCAGGCATTAAATCCATCAGAGCAGGCAGTTTATAAAGCACTGGCAGAACAAACTTTAAACTTAACCACATTAAGCAGCGACAAATATCAACAGATACTGCAAATAATTTCATCAACAGATGACTAAACCATTAAAGTAAGAGAGATATCTAAGGAAGCTCGTTACATCAAAAACAAATTGAAGCCAAGCTCCAAAAATAAATTATTTAAGAATCAATTTGTTATTAATTTATACAAAAATAAAAGGATGAAGTAGTTGACAGAGGTTTAGGTGAGGCGTATAGTTCGCCTTCTTCGCTGATGACGCGACACGAAACGAACTAAACAGTTTAAAGTAGAACGCAGTCGAAAGCAACGCTCTT
>NZ_JAAEDQ010000016.1:0-39492 GCF_013344965.1 Snodgrassella sp. ESL0253
CGTTTCTATTAAATATACCTGTGCATTAGTTTGAGCTTCCGTCATCTCTATAAAGGCTTCCAGACTGTCATGGTAATGAATGTCTACGTGAGGCCAGTAATCTAGCCCGGCGCGTTTGAGCATTTTATCGTCAGTGGAAAAGCCGAGCGGATGAATTAAATGCAAACTGGTATGAGTACCAGCACAGGTACGAGCGATGTTGCCGGTATTGGCAGGTATTTGGGGCTGGTAGAGAGCAATGTGCAACGGCATTCTGGGGTCGTTCTTAAAAAAGATTTAGTGTATATCAGATTGGATAACGGTTGTATTGCAAAATTTCTTTATCAACTGTGCTTACTGTGTTGACGATATTATTTGCCTGCATACGAATATAATGGAATGGATATGCATATTCAAACAATAAAATTAAGGTTTGGTTGTTTGTTAAATTTCACGGGAGGCAAATAGCCTAAGGATGAATGTAATCGTTTGTGATTGTACCAATAAGCATAAGCGGCAAAGGCTTGTTATAATTTTTGGATTGTCATGAACTTTTTTCCTTTAACAAGCTCAGTTTGAATCCTTTTAAATGTTGCTTGCGCCACTGCATTATCATACGGCCCCTTTTTTACTTAGCGAGTGTTGAATATTAAATGTATTGAAACATTTATCTGGTAATTGATTATCAAATTCCTTTCCTCTATCTGAATGAAATGGATTTAATGATGTGGTGGTTGCTTATTCTGGCTTAATGCAGCATCACTAAATCTGCTGTTTTATGTTGACTGATACCATAACCGGCAATCTGTCGATTAGATGAATTCAGTAACACACATGAATAATTCCAGCGATAGTTAACACGAATATAGGTTAAGTCTGACACTATAATATGCTGTATGCTATCTACATTAAACTGACGTTGTAAATGATTAGCTGTTGCTGCGCTATTGTTTGTCGTCTGATGTTCTCGATGTCGTTTAAGCGTATACTTTGATATCAATAATAGCGACTTCATTACCCAGGAAGTATAACAACGAGAAACGCTGATGCCCGTTTGTTGTAAGGCAAAATGAATTCACCTGATTCCAATCTCTAAGCAGCGACATAATGCCGCTATATCATAACAATGTTGATTTACTTTTAGGATTTTGATTTTCTTCCCTTTCATTATCAGCGCAGTCTGCTTTAGGTTATCGTTTTTTATCTGTAGCTGCTTAAGCTCTTTTTGTAAGGCAATCAGTTCATTTTCTGCTGGAGTGCGGTTATCTTTAGTTTTGAATGACCGCTTTTGTTTGTTTGGATTATCCAGCGGTTTAAAACAGACGGCATCAAATCATATTCTCATACCAATTTACTGCACGATTTCCCCTGCTGATAAAGTTTAACCATTTGCGCTTTGAAATTAGCACTAAAAGTCCATCGTGCACGCTTTTGTTGGTTCATCATCTTTTCTTTTTTAGAGTTAAGTTTACTTTACCCCCTAAAAATTTGTATGGGTTAGTGTAGCGTATCCAACTAGATAGTGAAGGTCTTAAAATAATATTAGAAACTGGTATTACTATAAATATCTATTAAATTTTCTAATAATTTGAGATACTATATTTTAAAAAGCATAATGTTCTATTATTAAGTAAACAACTGTTGATATTGTTGTCACCAGCAACAGTTAACTTAACTGGTTATTCAGCAGTCAACCATGTAATCTATACGGTTTGAGGCTGAAATCATTTCTAAACTGTCTACAAGACGGTGAATTTGAAGCTAATATATTATTTCCTTTGGTATCTTTCTTCCTACAGTGTAACAAGTATGATAAGTTTTGTCTGGGAGATATAGGGTTAGAATTTTAGCCAATTGTTTGTTGGTCAGCGGTAAGTGATGCAATTATTTTTCTTTAGACGGGATTATTGGGTACACTTGATGCTGTAATAGTAATAGGTAATACAATGATAGGTTTGATGATAGTTACCCATGAGACTGTAGGACAGGCAAATATGCAGTTGATTCAGCATATTTTTGGTTCTGTGCCCGATAATGTTTCTCTAATTGGGGTACGCAGTAGTGATTCGCTTGAAAGCATACATACAGATGTAGTAGAAAAGTTGGCTACTCTGGATTATGGCCATGGTGTGCTGATTCTGACGGATATTTTTGGTGCTACGCCGTGTAATCTGGTATGCCGGCTGATTAATCGTGACAATGTTATTGTGCTTACCGGACTTAATGCTCCGATGCTGATTAAGGCGCTACAAAATTTTGCTAAAGCGGATGATGTGTATAAATTTGCTGAAGAGGTTAAAACAGCTGCTATTGCTGGCATTATGACTATTTCTAATCAGGATGAGCTGTGACATGATAAAGAAGGAAATTGAGATTGTTAACAAGCTTGGTTTGCATGCACGGGCTTCGAACAGGTTTACGCAGGTAGCCAGTCGTTTTCAATGTGAGGTGTGGGTTACACGCAAAGACCGTCGGGTTAATGGTAAAAGTATTATGGGTCTGATGATGTTGGCTGCTGCTCAGGGTAGTGTAATTGAACTGGAAACTGACGGTGTGGATGAGGGTCAGGCGATGCAGGCACTGGTTGAGCTGATTAACAATTATTTTGGTGAAGACGAATAATGTGTATTGTGCTGCATGGCGTGGCAGTAGGTGCTGGGGTAGCAATTGGTCGAGCCCATCTGGTAGTACGGGGGATGGATGATGTGCCCCATCGTGAGCTGTCGATTGAAGAAATACAAGCAGAAGTTGCCCGTTATGAGCAGGCGATTAAGACGACTCGCCGTCAGTTAGAACAGTTGCGTACAGATATTCCACAAAATGCACCTTCAGAGCTGGGTGCGTTTATTTCTCTGCATCTGATGCTGGTTGGAGATGTGAGTCTGTCGAGAGAACCTATTGATATTATTGAGGAGAAATGTGTTAATGCTGAATGGGCATTAAAGTTGCAAACAGATAAACTGGCGGAACAGTTTGATGCAATTGAAGATAATTATCTGCGTGCGCGCAAGCAGGATATGTTGCAGGTAGTGGAGCGGATTTTTAAGAATCTGATTGGACTGTCTACTGAGGTTGTTACTGAAGCTGAGGATTTTGAAGAAGATACGATTCTGGTTGCTCATGACTTATCACCGGCAGACACGATTTTTTTTAAAGACAGTCGTATTGCGGCTTTTATAACTGATGCTGGTGGGCCAACCAGTCACACGGCAATTCTAGGACGCAGCTTGGATATACCATCTGTGATTGCACTGGGCTATGCGCGGGAATTGATTAACGAAGATGAGCTGATTATTGTAGATGGCACTATGGGCGTGGTTATTATTGCGCCTGATAATATCATTTTGAAGGAATATCGGCGCCGTTTACGTGAGTTTCGCAGTTTAAAACGGCAATTAAATAAACTGAAAAATACGGCTGCGACTACGCAGGATGGAATCAATATTGAGTTGTTAGGCAATATTGAAAGTGCTAATGATATTAAAGCATTGCATAATTTAGGTATTGACGGCATTGGATTGTATCGCAGTGAGTTTTTTTATCTCAACAGGGATACTTTGCCTACAGAAGATGAGTTGTATGCGGAGTATGCGGATGTGGTTAAAAAGCTGAAGGGCAAGCCATTAACCATACGGACGATTGATTTGGGGGTGGATAAAAATCCACGCTGGTTTGGCCCCAGCAACGCTATGAATCCGGCTTTGGGTTTGACCGGTATCCGTTTGTGTTTGGCAGAGCCGGTGATGTTTCGTACCCAGATGCGTGCAATTATGCGGGCTGCTGTTCTGGGACCTGTGCGCATGATGTGGCCGATGATTTCTTCGGTGACGGAAATACAGCAATGCTTAACGCATTTAAATACGGCCAAACAGCAGCTACGCGATCGTTTTGAAGAATTTGATGAGAATATTCAGGTTGGCGCAATGGTGGAGATTCCATCGGCTGCGTTGACGGTTAATTCTATTCTGAAACTGATTGATTTTGTTTCGGTTGGTACTAATGATTTGATTCAATATACGCTGGCGGCTGACCGCAATGATGAAAGTGTGAGTTATTTATATCAGCCGGGACATCCTGCGGTATTGAAATTGTTATTGCATATTATTCGTACTGCGGCACGTTTGAACAAACCGGTGTCAATTTGTGGTGAAATGGCTGGTGATGCTCAATATACGCGGTTGTTGATGGCGATGGGATTACGCTGTTTTTCGATGAATGCAAATAATATTCTGGCGGTAAAAAATCAGATTATTCAGAGTGATTTGCTGACACTGGAAACTGAGGTGCAAAAGATATTACGCAATGATGATCCAGATAAAGCATTAAAGTTATTGAAAAAATTTAATTCTTCACATGAATTGGCTGATTCTGTGGATTGAAATAAATAGTTTTGTCTGACTTAGCACAGTTTAACTGCGTTTAATGGTTATCTTTATATAATCAATTCATCAGTATTGTTGTTGCCTGACAGTCAGTATTGAGTAAGTAGTGTTTTCCCGCAAATTGTCCACCGATATTCTCTCCCTTGGTATCGGTGGTTTTTTTATTTGTCTGCTTGAATGTTATTTGCATAAATTATTGTAATCTGGCTGAATGCGCAATATGTTATTGCGGTATTGATGTACCAGTTTGGCTAACTGAGCGGCCAGAATGATTAATTGCAGGCTGGTGTCTTGAGTAAACTGTTATAATAGCGGTCTATTTTTATACAATAAATTGATGATTCATGATGCAAGAACATTACTGTCCCGAGAAGATTGAACCGGCTGCGCAGGCACGCTGGCAGGAATACCGTTTATTTAACGCTGAAGATTTTAGTCCCAAACCAAAATATTATTGTCTGTCGATGTTTCCTTATCCATCAGGCAAGTTACATATGGGGCATGTACGTAACTATACGATTGGTGATGTACTGAGCCGCTATCGTTTGCTTAATGGTTTTAATGTAATGCAACCAATGGGCTGGGATGCATTTGGTTTGCCAGCTGAAAATGCGGCCATGAAGCATCAGGTAGCACCGGCACAATGGACTTACGACAATATTGCTTATATGAAAAAGCAGTTGCAGAGTCTGGGTTTTGCCATTGACTGGGAGCGGGAAATTGCAACCTGTACGCCGGAATATTATCGTTGGGAACAGTGGCTGTTTGTGCGTTTGTTCCAGAAGGGCATTATTTACAAGAAAAACGGTACGGTTAACTGGGATCCGGTGGATCAGACGGTGCTGGCCAATGAGCAGGTTGTAGATGGTCGTGGCTGGCGCTCTGGTGCCATTGTAGAAAAACGCGAAATCCCGATGTATTACTTCAAGATTACGGATTACGCCGAGGAATTGCTTAATGGTTTGGACACGCTGGAACACTGGCCGGAACAGGTTAAGACGATGCAGCGCAACTGGATCGGCAAGTCGCGTGGTATGCAGGTGCGTTTTGCGCTGGCTGAAGACAGCAAAGCAGGTTTAACGGGTGAGTACGCTGATTTTGTGCAGGTATACACTACGCGTCCAGATACGCTGATGGGCGCGACTTATGTTGCTGTGGCAGCGGAACATCCTCTGGCTACAGCTGCTGCTACCGATAATGCTGAGCTACAGCAGTTTATTGCTGAATGCAAGGCAGGTTCTGTGGCTGAAGCGGATATGGCTACGATGGAGAAGAAAGGTATGCCTACCGGACGCTTTGCCATTAATCCGTTGAATGGTGATGTACTGCCGGTGTGGGTGGCCAATTATGTGCTATGGGGCTATGGTGACGGTGCGGTGATGGCTGTGCCGGCACATGATGAACGTGATTTTGAGTTTGCCACTAAGTATCAACTGCCGATTAAACAGGTTATTGCATCTACTCAAACTACTGATGAATTTAGTGCGCAGGCGTGGCAGGAATGGTATGGCAGCAAGGAGCAGACGCAGTGTGTTAACAGTGGTGAACTGGATGGTCTGGATTTTCATGCCGCTTTTGAGCGTGTAGGGGAGATTTTGCAGGCTAAAAATGCCGGCGCACCGAAAACGCAATATCGCCTGCGTGACTGGGGTATTTCACGCCAGCGTTATTGGGGTTGTCCGATTCCGATTATTCACTGTGATGATTGCGGTGATGTTACTGTGCCAGAAACGCAGTTACCGGTTGTGTTGCCTGAAAATGTAGTGCCGGATGGCGCAGGTTCTCCGCTGAGCAAAATGCCGGAATTTTATGAAACTAGCTGCCCGTGCTGTGGTAAACCTGCCCGCCGTGAAACGGATACGATGGATACATTTGTTGAATCCAGCTGGTATGCGGTGCGCTATGCTTCGCCACAGTGTGATACGGCTATGGTGGATAAGGAAGCAGCTAATTACTGGATGAATGCTGACCAGTATATCGGCGGGATTGAGCATGCTATTTTGCACTTGTTGTATGCACGCTTCTTTACTAAGCTGATGCGGGATGAAGGTCTGCTGAATGTTGATGAACCTTTTGCACGTTTGCTTACTCAGGGTATGGTAGTCTGTGAGACGTATTACCGTGAAGGGGCTAATGGCAGTAAAGAGTGGATTGCACCACAGGATGTGGATTTGCAACGGGATGATAAAGGCCGGCCACTGGCTGCAACTTTGAAAGCGGACGGCAAGCCAGTTTGTATTGGCGGCATTGAGAAGATGTCTAAATCGAAAAATAATGGTGTGGATCCGCAAGAGCTGATTGACCGTTATGGTGCTGATACTGCACGTCTGTTTATGATGTTTGCTGCGCCACCAGAGCAATCTTTGGAGTGGTCAGATGCTGGTGTGGATGGTGCTCATCGTTTCCTGCGTCGTTTATGGCGTACGGTGTATGATTATTTACAGCAGGGCGCCAGTGTAACGGCGTTTGCGGGTAATCAGGACGGGCTGTCATCTGAATTGAAAGCGTTGCGCCTGAAATTGCACACTACGATTGCCAAGGTAACAGATGATTATGGCCGTCGCCAGCAATTCAATACAGCTATTGCTGCGGTGATGGAGTTGCTGAATCAGTATGATCGTACTGATTGTGGTTCAGAGCAGGGACGAGCTGTGGCACAGGAAGTGCTAGAGTCAGTATTGCGTCTGTTATGGCCAATTGTGCCACATGTGTGTGAAACGCTATGGAATGAATTGTCTGCGCAGCAAACTTTGTGGGATGCTGCATGGCCTCGTGTCGATGAGGCTGCACTGGTGCAGAATGAGATTACTTTGATGGTACAGGTAAATGGTAAGCTACGCGGACAGATTACAGTTGCGGCTGATATCAGTAATGATGAAGTACAGGCCGTAGCGCTGGCTGAACCAACTGTACAACGATTTGTGGACGGCAAAACACCGAAAAAGGTGATTGTGGTGCCCAAACGTCTGGTAAATATTGTTGTCTGAGTATTACTGAGACTGAGGATAAAAAAGACATGTTGTTAACATGTCTTTTTTTGTATGGGTAAGCTTTTGCTGGATTGAGAATATGGACAGTTCATTGGCTGTCCATATTAATTAAAGCTTAAGGTAGGGTATAAGCAATTAGGTAATCGCCCATTCTGGTACCAAATGAGCCATGACCACCTGCCATCTGTACTACATATTGTTTGCCGTTAACTGCGTAAGTCATGGGTGTTGCCTGTCCACCGGCAGGTAAGCGGGCTTCCCATAACAGCTTACCATTGCTGGTGTCGTAGGCTCGCAGATAGTCGTCCTGAGTGGCACTGACAAACATAACATTACCAGCTGTTGATATTGCACCACCTAAGCCGGGTACGCCGATTTTCAATGGTGGTAATTCGAATAATTTTGGCAGGCTGTCGCGAATGGTACCGATACGTTTTTTCCACACTACCTGATTGCTTTGTAAATCCACTCCGGCAACAAACCCCCATGATGGCTGTTTACAGGGCAGGCCTAGTGGTGACAGGAAGGGATTTATTTCCACACCATAAGGGGCACCATACATCGGTTGCATGCCATTTTCAGTACCGGCACCCTGTTTTTGTTGCGTTCTGTCTGGATTGGTGGGAATCAGGCGGGAAACAAATGGCAGACCTATCGGATTCATCAATGCAATTTGGCGATCCTGATTGACGGATATGCCGCCCCATTCAAATACACCCAGATTTCCCGGGAAAACCAGTGTGCCGTTTTCAGAAGGCGGAGTATAGATGCCATCATAATTCAGATGTTTAAACTGAATACGGCAAATGAGCTGGTCAAACATGGTTGCTCCCCACATATCTTTATCGGTGAGCTTGTCTTTTGGTGTCAGACTCAGCGCTGAAAATGGCTGGGTGGCAGAATAGTGCTCACCTTGCGTAGGATTACCATATTTCAGGGTTTGCGGTACTGGTTTTTCGGTTACCGGTACGATGGGTTGGCCGGTTTCACGATTGAGCACGAAAACATTACCGGTTTTGGTGAGGACGTAAATGGCCGGAACTCGTTTGCCGGATGGCAGGGTGAGATCCATTAATGAAGGTTGTGCCGGTACATCCATATCCCATAAATCATGGTGGGTGGTCTGATAGTGCCACAGCAGTTTGCCGGTGGAAGCATTCAGTGCCACAATGGAATTGGCATAACGCTCTTTCAGTTTGTCGCGATGGCCGCCCCAGATATCAGGTGTACCTACGCCGGTGGGCACATAAACGATATTGCGTTGCTGGTCGTAGGCCAGTGGCGCCCATGCATTGGGTGAATTATGCACGAAGGTGGTGTTTTCGCCCGGCATGGCATTCGGATTTTCGGCACCGGTATCAAACACCCATTTTAATTGACCATTATTGGCATCATAACCGCGTATCACGCCTGATGGTTCTTTGGTGGAGAGGTTATCGGTGACTGAACCACCGATAATAATGGTACTCGGTGTGACTATAGGCGGTGATGTTGGGTTGTAGCCACCCAGAAATGCGTAAGGCATTTTTGCTTGCAGGTTAACTTCTCCCTCATTGCCGAAGTCTTTGCATTTCTGGCCATTATCTGCATTAACAGCAATCAAACGACCATCATTGACTGGTAACAGTACTTTTCGCGGGCATATGGGTGATGCTGCGGTTTCGCTACTGTTTGCTGTTGTGGCGTCGTAATAGCTGACACCTCGACAGGTAAGATGCTGAAAGGTTTTGTTACTGCGCAATTTCGGATTAAAGCGCCATAACCGTTTACCACTAGTGGCATCCAGTGCGTCCAGAAACTGGTGTGGTGTACAGATAAATAATTTATTGCCGATTTTGATTGGGGTAAGCTCGTTGGTGGTTTCGGCTGAGTCATTATCGGTTTTGAAGTCACCGGTATGATAAGTCCAGGCGACTTTGAGCTGGTTTACGTTGCTGGTATTAATCTGGGTTAATGGTGAGTAGCGGCTGCCGCTCTGAGTGCGGCCGTAAGCTGGCCAGTCTTCTGCCGCAATATCATTGGTATGTGCGGCTGGTATCGGCTGGGTACGTGTGATGGTGCCATTGATCTCTTGCGGGTCGTGATTAATGCTGTAAAGCATGATGCCTAGTATGGTAGTTAAAACTATGGCAATAGCTGCTTTACTACTGTGTTGTGTGGTTAACTGACGTGTTGACCAAGGCGATAGTAGCCACAGGCCTAAGAGAAACAGGATATCAAACCGTGGTGCCAGTGCCCAGAAGTCAGTACCGCATTCCCATAATCCCCAGCCTAATGTTGTGATGAGTATAACGGCAAAGTACCACAGGCTATTGCTGCAATTGCGCTGATACAGATAAGTGAACAGCCCAAGTGCTAATGCAAGAATAGCGTAAAAGGGTGAACCGCCCAGACAGATTAACCAGACTCCTCCTATGAGCAGATAGATTGTAACCAGCCATAGAATTATTTGGGTAATGATTCTGGCGATGGAATGAGTTGATTGATGTGTGTTCATTATGCCTCTATAAGTTGATTTTAATAAAAATTTCTTTGCAGTATGGGAATGATTATAGTCAGCAATAATGAATATGCAAATGTATGCTTAAATGAATATTAAAAAATTAATTATTTTTGGTTGCTTGGTTTTTTATAATATTAGCAATAGGTTAAGTTTTTATTTTGTGTGTGAATTATTGTGCTGTTAATAGATTGTTTTGCTAAATATGGCTGCTGAAAACATTAAGGCTGTAATGAGAAGCTTTATTTCTTTAAGATATATTTTTCTTTTATTGTTGTACCTGTGTTGTTGTCTCTAAACAAAATGACAGTCGGCTTGCTGAAAACTGTTATTTAAATATACAAGGGTCATGAATGTGTCACTAATAAATTAATATATCACGTGATTTAATGATTTGCATGTAAGTCAGTTAATTAGAGCAACTCTTTTTCATGTTGTTCCATCCAGTGGGCTATTGAATTTAGGGCTGGTTTTAAAGTTTTACCGAGTTCTGTTATCTGGTATTCCACTTTTGGTGGTACTTCGGGATATAGTTTTCTACTAATTAATCCCTTTTGTTCAAATAGCCTTAGTTGTTTGGTTAATTCTTTTTGTGTAATTGGCGAAATTGCACGTTTTAGTTCACCAAAACGGATAGGTTTATTCGTGATTATTAAACGGTAGAGGATGGGAATAGCCCATTTTCCTGAAATTAGGTTGATGAATTTAACCATAGGGCAGTTAAAATTTTTATCTATATCTTTTTCATTATGCATAATTATTTTCCAAGAGTATCTATTTGGTACCTACTTTCATAAGTAAACTAGTTAAATTATACTGAGGTTAATTTTGAAAGGGGAAATATGAAAAGGTTAGAAGGCAAATATGTACTCATTACGGACGCAAGTAATGGGAGGGCTGGTAACGGCCAGAGAATTTATAGCCGCAGGTGCTGATGTAGCCGTAATCGGTAGAAATAAAAACAGGCTGTTAGAAGCTAAAAAAGAATTAGGTGGAAATGTATTAATATTTCAAAGTGATGCCTGACTTTGAAGAACGGAAGTATCTGGCCGAAAAATTAACTGAAATCTGTTCCAGATTAGATGCGGTGTATATCAATACTGGCTAATCCCAGTGCAGTTATTTTGAGTGGTACGGTAAGTACTAAAATCGGCCTGCCATAAAGCAGTATTTATGCATCGAGTAAAGCAGTTCTCTGTTCGTTAGTCAGAACACTGTCAGGAGAACGGATATTCAGAAATATTCGTTTCAATTGTTTAGTACCAGATCCAACCGATACGCCAGCGCATATGAATTTGAATACCATTAATTCAGATGCAGTAAAAAATTTACAGAATAAATTAAGAACTTAGTACTACTAGGGCATTTGGGTAAACCGATTGAGATAATCAAAGCCGCTATTTTCTGGCTGCGGATGAATCATCTTTTGTGCTGGGATCAAAAATACTTATTAATGGTGGTGTGGGCGATATTTAACAATAAATATTAATCAGTTAGCTAATACATAGGGGGTGGCGATGGCCGAGAAAAATATCAGCGTAAATCGAAAGATATTTTGCATAAAAATATTATAAATATAGGCATATATTTGATTATATGATGTTTTTTAAGTTATTATTTTTACATAATTATAAGATTGATGTAAATTTTTTGAGAAATTTAATGGTATTTTGTTTTTGATTGATTCAATGAAAAAAGTAAATTCAGATATTTTATTATTTAAAATTTCAGTGGGAACGTTATCTATAATCCCTTTATTCGCTAATGCCACAATGACTATCGATGATTCTAATATAGGAAATTATACCAACACGGGTATTACGGCTAATGATGACAATGTTGAGATAAAAACCACTTCTGCTACGGCACCACACATTGATATGAATAGTCGCGGTATTGCGATTAGTGCAAAAAATGGCAAGGTGTTAACCATCGGTGACACGGATAGTACTGATAAATTTATTATTCGGAATAATGCAGCTGGTAATTATAATTCTGTTTATGGTTTGCATATAATATCAGCTAATGTTATTGCCAATAGTGAACTCGACGTAAGTTTGAAAGATGGTTCAGGTATTTATATTGCAAGTAAAGGAAGCGGTTTATTTCAAAAAAAGGTCGCTATAACCGGTATAGAAAATGGCCAGTTTATCGGTATTCGCACTTACAATAATTCGGCAGCATCCTTATCAACAGGTACATTTAATAAAGAAGTAAAAATTACTGCTTCTGGCCAAGATAGTTATGGTATTTATTCTCAAAGGAATAATAAGCCTAATGCGTTAGGTTCTAAATTAACTTTTAAGGATAAAGTTACTATCAAGATGTCTGGCAGTAATAACGCTCATGGTATTGTCTTTGACCAAATCCCATTTAAAAACGGCAATCCTGAGCCTGATGGTGGCAGCGTTATTTATTTAGAGAATGGGGTTAATCTTACCACTGATCATGGTACGTCAATTAGTATGCAGCAAGTAGATGGCAAATTAGAGATTAACAGTGGCTTGAATGAAAACCGGATAATTTCTGAGGACAATCAACATTATAATGCAATAGAAGCACTTGCTGGAAAGGTGGACATTGCTGGCAAATCTAATATTAAAGGTGATGTTTATTCATCCTCTAGCAAGTTAATTGAAGATAAGGACGTTATTACTAAAGGTGTCATTAATTTTAAGCTTGCTAATGGCTCAACGTTATTAACCTCTATGGAAAATAATGCGCTATCTAATTCAAAAAATAAAGGTGAAATTAATCTGGCCATTTCCGGTCATGATAGCCAGTGGAAAATGACCGATAGTTCAAGTATTGATTCATTAATCCTTGGCGATAATGCCAAAGTGAGTTTTGGTTATGCCTATGCGGCTCCTAGTTTGCCCGCCTCTCTTGATGGCACAAATGCAATGACATTGAGCTCTGGTTCTTTAGCGGGTAATGGTATTTTTGAAATGCGAACTGCAATTGGTAAAACTTTTGCGCATGACTTGCTTAAAATAACCGGATCACAACAAGCAGCAGGTAATCATAAAATTGCCATTGTTGATAATAAAACCGGTGCGGCCACAGTGACGGGTAATGAAAAATTCACACTGGTTGAAACAGAAGGCGGTGGGGCTAATTTTGGTTTGTCTGCGCCATCTTTTGATATTGGTGCCTATCAGTTTAGTACGTTAACCAAAGTCAGTAATAATCGTGGTGCCGGCACTGAAGATTGGGTATTATCAGGGTCTGCAGCTTCTAATGACAATAACAATACAAATGATAATGGCGGCCAAAACAAACCAGTTTCCCCTAAACCACAATTAACGCATACCGCGCAAAACGCAGCCAGTATTCTTAATTCAAATTATTTGATGAGCTATGTTGAAACGCAGACGTTATTGCAACGAATGGGACAAATCCGCACAAATAATACATCTCATGGTGAAACATGGGGACGTATCTATACAGGTAAATTAAGCTCGTTTAATGACAAACGTTTATCTGACTTCGACATGAATTACTATGGTTTGCAGTTTGGTATTGATCGAAAACTGGGTCACAATAACGAAGATATTTATTACGGTATTATGGGTGGTCTAAGTAAAGGCGATGTGAATCATAATGTTGGTGATGGCAATACTAAAAGTTATTCTGTAGCACTTTATGCCACCTTGCAAAGCCAAAACGGTTTTTATATGGATGGCTTAGTGAAGTATATGTATATGTCTAACAAATTCAATAGTCTAACTGGTGGTAGCTATAGTGTTAAAGGTCATGGTAATACTGAAGGCTTTTCAATTGGAACTGAAATTGGTAAACGTGTTCAGCTATCTTCAGCAAGACAAACTGCACAAGGATGGTATTTAGAGCCCCAAGCTCAGGTTACTTTTTCTCATCAGAATGGTGCCACAATTAATGCAACCAATGGTTTAACAACTAAATTAGGCAGCTATAATTCATTGATTGCACGCGCAAGTATTATTCTAGGTTACACAATACAAAGTAATGAAAATCTAGTAGATATTTATTTTAAAACTGGCTATCTGAAAGAATTTGGTGGTGAAACGTCTTACACATTTAATCATGCTGCAAGAGAGAAATATGATTTTGGTGGTAACTGGTGGGATAACGGTATTGGTATCAATATACAGTTAAATCAAAGGCATCATTTTTATGGTGATGTGGTTTATTCTCTGGGTAATAAGTTTGATCGAAAACAAGTAAATGTGGGATACCGTTTTGATTTTTAATCACAAATATTGTTTACTTGTTGTAAGGGGAACGATTTTTGGTAAAAGCTATTAGGAATGAAATTGAATTTTTAAATTTTTCTTTGGTTTCATGATTGTAGTGAGTGATAGTGAACTTTATCACTTATTTTTTCTTTAAAAATTTTGCCTTATTAAATTAAGCCACAAATAGCTGTTTATTGATATAAAACACCAGTGTGAAGTAGTGGCTGTGCTTATCGTCCTGCCTGTGATTAGTGATATAAATTAAGTTGTAAGAAATGGGAAACACTTTTGCAGTGCTTAAACTGAACATTGCTGGCGGACGCGCTAGGTTTATATTAAGAAATGGAATGATTCAATTAATTTGCTTGGCAATGAGGCAACTATCGCTTAATGACGCCATTTTAAATGTGCATTTAATGCTACTATCATTATGATATTTTAATTTTAGCTTGCATTTGCATATGTTGATACAAATGTAGATGGAAATTAAAAGAGACTTGAACCGTCTCAATGTATCCTGCTGGTTGCTGAGGCAGTACACAGGCAATTTGAACTGCGCTTGTTAAGTCCTTAGGCTCAGCAATAAATCGCGGAAAACGTTTGGATCCTTGATAAAGGTAATTTCCCCTACTTGTGGAAAATGGTAATCAAGCAGGCGGGAAACCCAGAACCGGATGCAGGCTGCCCGCTGTGCAATCGGAAAGTAATCCCGTTCGGCAGCAGTTAGCGGTCGTATGCTTTCATAGCCGTGCATAAATGCCTGTTGCAGGTTGTGGTCGAGATGGTTGTCTGCCCGCCGTGCCCAATCGTTAACGGCAATGGCCAAGTCATACATGAAGTTGCCGTTACATGCATAGTAGAAATCAATAAAGCCAGCTACCTGTTCGCCGTCCAGTAAGACATTATCGCGGAATAAGTCGGCATGGATAATGCCGGCAGGTAAATCGGTACGCTCATTTTTATCAAAAAAAGCAATTTCTGCCTGTAACAGCCGCTCGTCTTCTGCATCCAGAAATGATGATAATCGGCTACTGGCTTCGTGCCACCATGTGGTATAGCGCGGATTATTCATTGTTAACGGGAAATCGGTTCCGGCCAGATGCATTTTGGCCAGCATGGCACCGGTATTGAAACATTGCTGTTCGGAAGGGCTACTGGTATCGCTACCAGACAGACAGGTTACCAGACAGGCGGGTTTGCCAACCAGTGTACTGTCCAGGCGGCCGTCGATTCGTGCAATCGGGGCAGGGCAGGCCACACCATTGGCACTCAGATGCTGGGTTAAATCCAGAAAGTAGGGCAGTTCAGCCTGAGTCATGGCCTCAAATACCGTCAGTACATAACGCCCTTGTGTAGTGGTAACAAAATAATTGCTGTTGGTAATGCCCTGGGCGATACCTTGCAAACTAATAAGCCGACCCAAGTGATAATCGCGCAGAAAGCTGCGCATTTCATCATCGCTAACGCTGGTATAGACAGACATGGACGTGACCAATCAAACAAGTTATAGACGGTATAGAAATCTGAAACAGGATATTTGTTCTGTGTCACCAGAACAAGTGCATGATAACAAAAAAATGTTGTTATCAGGCAGATGTATTGAGCTAAATTATGTTACTTAATATTTAATTTGCATATAATAAAAAAGCATAAGTGAATGCATAAGGGCTATTTCACAAGCTGGCGACTTTTGCGTATCCTTGACTGGCACTATGTATCAAATGCTGGCCGATGTGCTGCTGGCGCAGGAGTATAAAATGAATTTATCTTTGCTCGCGAACACAGTTGTGTTCGCGTTGTTGTTATGGGTGCTGAGCCGTACGCATGCCACTGAGTGGAGTTTATCCAGAAAAGTATTACTGGGTATGATTCTGGGTATTGTATTTGGTTTGGGGCTGCAATTCGTTTACGGCACATCCAGTCCGGTGATTGATACTTCTGTACAGTGGTTTGATGTTGTTGGTAATGGCTATGTACGGCTGTTACAGATGGTAGTAATGCCGCTGGTATTTGTTTCAATTCTGAGTGCTGTGGCACGGCTACATAATGCAACCCAGCTAGGCAAGATCAGTCTGATGACGATAGGTGTATTACTGTTTACTACGGCTATTGCTGCGCTGATTGGTACGCTGCTGACCAGTCTGTTTGGACTGACTGCCAGCGGACTGATTCAGGGCGAGGCTGAAACAGCGCGTTTCAATGCAATTCAGACAAATTATGTGGGCAAGGTGGCAGATTTGTCGGTACCACAATTGTTGCTGTCATTTATCCCGAAGAATCCTTTTGCTGATTTAACCGGAGCCAATCCAACTTCTATTATTAGTGTGGTGATTTTTGCTGCTTTTCTGGGTATGGCAGCTTTGAAGTTGCTAAAGGATGATGCACCTAAGGGTGAACGGGTGTTGTTGGCGATTGATACGTTACAAAGTTGGGTGATGAAGCTGGTGCGGGTAGTGATGCTGTTAACACCTTATGGTGTACTGGCTTTAATGACCAAAGTAGTAGCAGCTTCTAATATGCAGGATATTGTCAAGCTGGGTGGTTTTGTACTGGTATCGTATCTGGCGCTGGCACTGATGTTTGTAGTGCATGGTCTGTTGCTGGGGATATTTGGTATCAGTCCGGGTAAATATTTTCAGAAAGTATGGCCGGTACTGACTTTTGCCTTTACCAGTCGTTCCAGTGCAGCTTCTATCCCACTTAATGTTGAGGCGCAGACGCAGCGTTTAGGTGTGCCAAAATCTATTGCCGGTTTTGCTGCTTCCTTTGGTGCGACCATTGGTCAGAATGGCTGTGCCGGTCTGTATCCGGCTATGCTGGCAACTATGATTGCGCCGACTGTGGGTATTAATCCTCTGGATCCATGGTGGATTGTGACACTGGTGGGGATGGTAACCATTAGCTCTGTAGGTGTGGCTGGTGTCGGTGGTGGTGCTACATTTGCTGCGCTGATTGTACTACCGGCAATGGGCTTGCCAATTACTCTGGTAGCTTTGCTGATTTCCGTGGAACCATTGATTGATATGGGGCGTACGGCATTGAATGTCAGCGGTGCCATGACTGCGGGTACTTTAACCAGCCAGTGGCTGCATCAAACTGATAAAGCAATACTCAATAGCAAAGAACATAGTGAGCTGGTGCAGTAACCGTTTTGTGTTAAAGTAGAAACTGCCATAGTTTGCAGCCAGTCTGAAACAGTAGACTGGCTGATTTTTTTGGACAGAGTGCTGGGATAACCTGAGCTGATTGCAGTTATGGCACAGACAGTAAAACAGGACAGTTAAATGCCAAGCTGTCCTGTTGCAATCAAAAGTGATTGAGGCTGGGCTTCGGCCGTATTGGCTTCGCCCAGTTGATGGTTATCTGCTTTGCAAAACAATCTGCAACATGCGGCGGATGGGTTCAGCGGCACCCCATAAAAGCTGGTCGCCTACGGTAAAGGCACTGATGTATTCGCCACCCATACCCATCTTGCGGATACGGCCTACTGGTACAGTTAATGTGCCTGTGACTGCCGCTGGTGTGAGCTCGTGCATGGAGGCAGTTTTTTCATTAGGCACCACTTTTACCCAGTCATTGGCGGCCGCCAGAATTTTTTCAATTTCAGCGACTGATAAATCCTGTTTCAGTTTCACGGTCAATGCCTGACTGTGGCAACGCATTGCCCCCACGCGCACGCACAATCCATCAATAACAATCGGGTGTGCACTGCGACCTAAAATCTTGTTAGTCTCTACTGCGCCTTTCCATTCTTCCTTGGACTGGCCATTACCCAGATCAGCATCAATCCATGGAATCAGGCTACCCGCCAGTGGGACGCCAAACTGTGCCTGTGGATAGGCATCGCTGCGCAAAAAGTCGGCTACCTTGCGGTCAATGGCCAGAATGGCACTGGCCGGATCAGCCAGTTCAGTGCTGACCTGTGCTTCAATCGCACCCATGGCACTAATCAGCTCGCGCATATTTTGTGCACCCGCACCGGATGCTGCCTGATAAGTCATGCTGGTGGCCCATTCCACTAAATCCTGCTCAAACAAGCCGCCCAGCGCCATCAGCATCAGTGATACGGTACAGTTGCCGCCAACAAAATCCCTGATTCCATTTGCCAGTGCTGCATCGATAACCGGACGGTTTACCGGGTCGAGGACGATGACTGCTTTATCGCTCATGCGCAGGGTGGATGCGGCGTCAATCCAGTAACCTTGCCAGCCCTGTTCACGTAAAGGCTGGTGTACTGCTTTGGTGTAGTCGCCACCCTGACAGGTAACAATAATATCCATTTTTGCCAGAGCATCCAGATTATGTGCATCCAGCAGAGTTTTTGCTGTCTGACCAAAATCCGGTGCTGCTGCACCGGCAGCCGATGTCGTGAAAAAATACGCATCTGCAATACTTTGAAAATCATTTTCTTCCTGCATGCGCTGCATTAATACCGAACCCACCATACCGCGCCAGCCAACAAAACCTACTTTCACAGGGTGCTCCTTAAATCATTTTAATTTAATCAAAATCTCTGCTGCCAGAAATACATCCAGTCTTTTAACCATAATCAGAACCATTTGTAAACTGTTAATTATTGTCTGGATACATTCCTGGTCGCACAGCATATATTTTGCCGGGCTAATAAAGTGATTTAACGTGGTTAGCCCATTGTATAGAATCAGCTCACATTCCAGTGTACACTTTCGCCTTTGTTTTTCAATTGGCGTTACCAATGAATTTACTGCGTACTTTGGCTAAAGTCAGCAGCATGACAATGTTGTCACGTGTGTTGGGTTTCATACGCGACACCATTATTGCCCGCAGTTTTGGTGCAGGTATGGCTACTGATGCTTTTTTTGTGGCATTTAAACTGCCAAATCTGCTGCGGCGTATTTTTGCGGAAGGTGCGTTTTCACAGGCTTTTGTGCCGATACTGGCAGAATATCGGGAAACACGTTCACCAGAGGCTACCCGGGCATTTGTACAGCACGTGGCCGGCCTGCTTTCATTTGTACTGATTATTGTTACTGCTATTGGTATTCTGGCAGCGCCGGTAGTGATTTATATTTCTGCACCCGGTTTTCAGCAGGATGCAGATAAATTTTCTCTATCAGTGCAGCTATTACGTATTACTTTTCCCTATATTTTTCTGATTTCGTTGTCTTCACTGGTTGGCAGCGTACTCAATACCTATCATCAGTTTATTGTTCCAGCTTTTACACCTACCTTTCTGAATATCTCTTTTATTGTGTTTGCCTTATGGCTGGCGCCTTATTTTCATCCGCCTATTCTGGCTCTGGCATGGGCAGTGTTCGTAGGTGGGTTGTTGCAGTTGCTGTATCAGCTACCTTATTTATTCCGGCTGGGTTTTCTTACCATGCCCAAGCTAAAATTTAGGGACAAGGCCGTTAATCGGGTATTAAAGCAAATGGCACCGGCCATTTTAGGTGTTTCAGTGGCTCAGATATCTCTGGTAATTAACACCATTTTTGCTTCCTATCTGCAATCCGGCTCGGTATCGTGGATGTATTATGCTGACCGGCTGATGGAATTGCCGACAGGTGTACTCGGCGTAGCTCTGGGCACCATTCTTTTGCCTACTCTGTCCAAACACTCGGCTACCAATGATATTGCCAGTTTTTCTGCCTTGCTGGACTGGGGTTTGCGTTTGTGCATGCTGCTTACCTTGCCTGCGGCCGTGGGCATGGCCGTATTATCATTTCCGCTGGTCGCCACTTTGTTTATGTACCGGCAATTCAATGAGTATGATGCACTGATGACGCAAGGCGCACTGGTGGCTTATTCTGTGGGACTGATTGGCCTGATTCTGATTAAAGTACTCGCTCCGGGCTTTTATGCCCGCCAGAACATCAAAACACCAGTAAAAATCGCTATTTTTACTTTATGCATGACGCAGCTGATGAACCTGCTGTTTGTCTGGAAACTACATCATGTCGGCCTGGCTCTGGCCATCAGTTTGGGTGCCTGTATTAATGCGGCACTGCTGTTTACCTTGTTACGGCGGCAGAAACTGTATACACCCAGTCCGGGCTGGGGGCGTTTTCTGGTGCGTCTGATTCTGGCTCTGATTATTATGGGTACTGGCCTATGGGTATTGCAGCAATGGCTACCGTTCAACTGGCATAGTAATGGCTTGGCAAAAGTTGGCCAGTTAAGTGCTTTGATTATTGCCGGTATTGTTCTTTACTTTGGTGCTTTGTTTGCATTGGGATTCCGTATACGTGATTTTCGGCGCGCTGAAGCAGAATAGGCGTGCAAGAGATTGGCTGAGTGAAAGTAAATAATTTTAATTATTTGCGTTCAAACTCTTTTAATTCTTCGGCAATAAAATATTTAACCAAATCGGCGTATAATGTTTTAATTACTTCTCCATTCAACCCCAACTCATCAGCCCACTGTTTGCGCTTTTCCAGCATGCTGTTAAAACGCTCTGTGGCCTGAACATCTGTAGTATTTTTTTTGAATTTACTGGCTGTCTTTACATAGTTAAAACGGACAGAAAGTAACTGAATCACAGTATAATCAATATGATCTATTTCTCTTCGAACGTCGCTTATATCGTGACACTCAGCAGGCGAGTGAACTGGATGGTATTGCATTTTTGATACCTTTTGTTTTCAAGGGGTTACATTATAGTGCTGTTAATAAATATTTATTGTTAAAATTTGTAATATTAACAAACGCTATTTTATGGCTAATAAAGTTTATGAAAGTTAACTTGATAAGCAAGCTTTGTTATTTCATTTATTTAATATGCATTTTATAAAGTGATATATAGCTTTGAAAATTGTAACCGGCAGGAATTAATAGAAAAATTTTATGACGTGTTTTTATTATTTTACCTGAGGAGAAAAAAGAGAAATCAAAAGTAATATTTTAAATAATGCTAATGATAATTATTATCAATATCTTATTGAAAATATTATTTTTTTATTACTGATTAATGTAATACGCGCTTTTAATAACGTTCGAAATTAGTTACAATACATCAATTTTACCAATATTTGCATAAGGTCGGCGCAATTATGCTGGCGAATTATTTCCCCATCTTAATATTCGTACTGGTTGGCTTTGCCGCCGGTGTTCTGTTTATTTCTCTTGGCCTGTTACTCGGACCGAATCGTCCATACAAAATGAAACAGGAGCCGTTTGAGTGCGGTTTCGAAGCTTTTGAAAATGCACGCATGAAATTCGACGTGCGTTACTATCTGGTAGCCATTTTATTCATCCTGTTTGACCTTGAGGTAGCTTTCATGGTGCCTTGGGCTGTTGTGTTCAAAGAACTGGGCGCATACGGTTTCTGGTCAATGATGGTGTTTTTGTTGATTCTGGTTATCGGCTTTGTTTATGAATGGAAAAAAGGCGCTCTGGAATGGGAATAGAAGGCGTTTTAAAAAAAGGATTTGTCACAACTACTGCCGATACCGTACTTAATTATGTGCGTACCGGTTCATTGTGGCCAGCTACTTTCGGTCTGGCTTGTTGTGCCGTAGAGATGATGCAGGCCGGTGCTGCCCGCTATGACCTTGACCGTTTTGGTATTATTTTTCGCCCGTCACCACGCCAGTCTGACCTGATGATTGTGGCCGGTACCCTGTGCAACAAAATGGCTCCCGCATTGCGCCGTGTTTACGACCAGATGGCCGAGCCGCGCTGGGTATTGTCTATGGGCTCCTGTGCCAATGGTGGCGGCTATTACCATTACTCCTATTCTGTGGTGCGTGGCTGCGACCGCATTGTGCCGGTTGATGTCTATGTACCCGGCTGTCCGCCCACCGCAGAGGCACTGGTTTACGGCCTGTTGCAGTTGCAGCTGAAAATTAAACGTACCGCCACGATTGCGCGTGTATGAAAGTGAGGAAAATATGGCAGATATAGCAACACTGAAAGCCGTGTGTGAAACCACTTTCGGCGCTAAGATACGTTACTGTCTTGACCGTGGTGAACTAACACTGGATTGTGATGCGGCTGATTATCATCAGCTTATGCAAACCCTGCGTGACCATGATGAACTGAAATTTGAAACGCTGATTGACCTGTGTGGTGTTGATTACCAGAGCTACAAAGATGAACCGTGGCAAGGTAAGCGCTTTGCCGTTGTCAGCCATCTGTTGTCTGTAACCAATAACTGGCGTGTCCGTGTCCGTGTCTGGGCTGAAGCCGAAGACTTTCCCACCGTCGATTCTGTAGTCGATATCTATAACGGAGCCAACTGGTATGAACGTGAAGCGTTTGACATGTTTGGCATTCTGTTTAACAACCATCCCGACCTGCGTCGTATTCTTACTGACTACGGCTTTGTTGGTCATCCGTTTCGCAAAGATTTTCCCGTTTCCGGCTATGTTGAAATGCGCTATGACGAGGCCGAAGGCCGCGTTATTTATCAGCCGGTAACGATTGAACCGCGTGAAATTACCCCGCGCGTGGTGAGAGAGGAGCAGTACGGTGTCTAAGTTACGCAATTACACCATTAACTTCGGGCCGCAGCATCCGGCTGCACATGGCGTATTGCGCCTGATTCTGGAAATGGATGGTGAAAACATCGTTCGTGCTGACCCGCATATCGGCCTGTTACATCGTGGTACGGAAAAATTGGCGGAAACACGGACTTATTTGCAGGCATTGCCGTATATGGATCGTCTGGATTATGTATCCATGATGTGTAATGAACAGGCTTACTGCCTGTCGGTTGAACGCCTGCTTAATATCGAAGTACCCATTCGTGCCCAGTATATCCGCGTGATGTTTGCTGAGATTACCCGAATTCTTAATCATTTGATGGGTATAGGTTCGCATGCACTGGATATCGGTGCCATGACGGTATTTCTTTACGCATTCCGCGAGCGTGAAGACCTGATGGATATCTACGAGGCGGTGTCAGGTGCACGCATGCATGCTGCCTATTTCCGTCCCGGTGGTGTATACCGAGACTTGCCGGATTTCATGCCGAAATATGAATCCAGCAAATACCGCAATGCCAAAGTGCTGCAAAAACTCAATGCCAGCCGTGAAGGCACACTGTTGGACTTTATTGAAGACTTTACCAACCGTTTCCCTGCCTGTGTGGATGAATATGAAAATCTGCTCACCGACAATCGTATCTGGAAACAGCGTACTGTTGGTATAGGCGTGGTTTCACCAGAACGCGCCCTGCAAAAAGGTTTTACCGGCGTCATGCTGCGTGGTTCCGGTATTGAATGGGATATACGCAAAAAACAGCCTTACGATGCCTATGCTAATGTAGATTTTGATATACCGGTGGGTCTCAATGGCGACTGTTATGACCGTTATCTGTGCCGTATTCATGAGATGCGTCAGGCCAATCGCATTATCCGCCAGTGTGTGGACTGGTTGAAAGCCAACCCAGGCCCGGTGATTATTGACGACCACACCGTGGCACCACCACCCCGTACCGCCATGAAAGACGGGATGGAAGAACTGATTCACCACTTCAAACTGTTTACTGAAGGTATGCATGTGCCAGAAGGTGAAGTTTATGTGCCTACTGAACATCCTAAAGGTGAATTTGGTGTCTATCTGATTTCCGATGGTGCCAATAAACCTTACCGGATGAAAATCCGTGCTCCGGGTTTTGCCCATTTGCAGGGCATGGATGAAATGGCACGCGGCCACATGCTGGCGGATGTGGTTGCCATTATTGGTACACAGGATATTGTATTCGGGGAGGTGGATAGATAATGTTGTCCGCTGATAGCTTAAAACAGATTGATACAGAACTGGCAAAATACCCGGCCGACCAGCGCCGCAGTGCCATTATGTCTGCCTTGCGAATTGCGCAGACGGAACTGGGCTGGTTGCAGCCTGAAACCATTGAAGAGGTAGCTGATTATATTGGCATTCCACCAGCGCAGGCACTGGAAGTGGCTACTTTTTATAATATGTACAACCTCAAGCCAGTTGGTAAATACAAACTAACCGTATGTACCAATCTGCCCTGTGCCCTGCGTGGTGGCGTGAATGCTGGTGAGTATCTGCAAAAACGTCTCGGTATCCGCTATGGTGAAACCACTGCTGATGGTAAATACACCTTGGTAGAAGGCGAGTGCATGGGTGCCTGTGGCGATGCGCCGGTGATGTTAGTGAATAATCATAAAATGTGTAGCTTTATGAGCGAAGAGGCCATTGAAGCGAAACTGGCGGAGTTGAACTGATGGCAATGTACCAGAATGGCGTGATTTTCGATCAGGTTGATACTTCTGACCCCAATTGCTGGACGCTGGAAGCTTATATAGCACGTGGTGGCTATCAGGCATTGAAAAAAATCATCAATGAAAAAATGCCACCAGATGATGTTATTGCCGAGCTTAAAACTTCAGGCCTGCGTGGTCGCGGTGGTGCCGGCTTTCCCACCGGGCTGAAATGGAGCTTTATGCCGCGTTCGTTTCCGGGCACCAAATATGTTGTCTGCAATACCGATGAAGGTGAACCGGGCACATTCAAAGATCGCGATATCATTGATTACAATCCGCATGCGCTGATTGAAGGCATGATTATCGGTGGCTATGCCATGGGCGCGGCTGCTGGCTACAACTATATTCATGGTGAAATCTTTGAAAGCTATCTGCGTTTTGAAGCTGCTCTGCAACAGGCACGTGCAGCTGGCTTTCTGGGACAGAATATTCTGGGTAGCGATTTCAGTTTTGAGCTGCATGCCCATCATGGCTATGGTGCTTATATCTGTGGCGAAGAAACTGCGCTGCTGGAATCTCTTGAAGGCAAAAAAGGTCAGCCACGCTTCAAACCACCTTTTCCGGCTTCATATGGTTTATACGGCAAGCCTACTACTGTCAATAACACCGAAACCTTTTCCTCAGTGCCGTTCATTATTCGTGATGGCGGCCAGCAGTTTGCCGATAAGGGTATTCCCAATAATGGCGGAACCAAACTCTTTTCCGTATCCGGCCATGTCGAGCGTCCGGGTAACTACGAAGTTCCGTTAGGTACACCGTTCAAAGATTTGCTGGAAATGTGCGGTGGTATGCGTAATGGCAAAAAACTCAAAGCGGTGATTCCGGGTGGTTCTTCTGCACCGGTATTGCCGGCTGACATCATGATGGAACTGACTCTGGATTATGATGCCATTGCCAAGGCTGGCTCGATGCTGGGTTCTGGTGCGGTAATCGTAATGGATGAAGATGTCTGCATGGTGAAAGCGCTGGAGCGGCTGAGCTATTTCTATTTTGAAGAATCATGCGGCCAATGCACGCCTTGCCGTGAAGGAACTGGCTGGCTGTATCGCATTATTCACCGTATTGCCTCTGGTAAAGGTCGGCCGGAGGATCTGGATTTGCTGGAATCGATTGGCAGCAATATGTCTGGACGCACCATCTGTGCATTGGCGGACGCTGCCGTGATGCCGATACAGGGCTTTATGAAACATTTCCGTTCCGAGTTTGAGCACTATATCGAACACGGCAAACCCATGAAAGAACATCGCTGGTGCTAAGGCACTATCTGCTTAATTAGGATTGCGAACCTATGTTACAAATTCAAATTGACGGTAAACAACTCTCTGTCGAGCAGGGTAGTACGGTGATGGAAGCCGCCCATCAGGCCGGTACCTTTATTCCGCATTTTTGCTATCACAAAAAATTGTCTATCGCCGCTAACTGTCGCATGTGTCTGGTTGAGGTGGAAAAATCACGCAAACCGTTACCTGCCTGTGCTACACCGGTTACCGATGGCATGGTAGTTAAAACTGGCTCCGCTCTGACTAAAGATGCCCAGAAAGGGGTAATGGAGTTTTTACTGATTAACCACCCGCTGGATTGTCCGATCTGTGATCAGGGCGGTGAATGTCTGTTGCAGGATTTGTCAATGGGCTATGGTAAAAGCGCCAGCCGTTATACCGAAGCCAAACATGCTGTAGTCGGCAAGGAAATGGGGCCACTAGTATCTGCTGCAGAAATGAGCCGCTGTATACACTGTACCCGCTGTATTCGCTTTACCGAAGAAATTGCCGGCAAACAGGAATTGGCAATGAAGAATCGTGGCGAAAATTCCGAAATTACCCCATTTGCCGGTAAAACACTGGAAACCGAGCTATCTGGTAATGTAATTGATTTGTGTCCGGTTGGTGCCTTAACCAGCAAACCATTTCGCTATGACAGTCGTTCATGGGAGCTAAGCCGGCGTAAATCCATATCCGCTCATGATGCCTTGGGCAGCAATCTGATTGTTCAGACCAAAGACCATACCGTGCGTCGTGTGCTGCCACTAGAAAATGAAGCCATCAATGAATGCTGGCTTAGTGACCGCGACCGTTTTGCCTATGCAGGGCTGTATCAGCAGCGCTTAACCCAGCCACAAATCAAACAGGATAACCAGTGGCATACTGTCGACTGGCAAACCGCACTGGATTATGTGGCCAAAGGCTTGCATGGCGTCAGCCATGACTTCGGAGCCGATGGGGTTGGTATATGGGTTAATCCGGCCAATACCATTGAAGAAATGCATCTGGCGCGTAAATTGGCTGATGGTCTTGGTGTCACTGCTGTAGACTGTCGCCTGCGTTCGCTGGATGGCCGTTTGGCTGCAGCTGCTGAAGGCGCCCAATGGCTGGGGCAGAGCATCGAACAACTGGCAGCAAACGAAGTGATTCTGGTAGTCGGTGCACGTTTGCGGCAGGAACAGCCACTACTTACAGCCCGTATTCGTCAGGCGGCCAAAAACGGTACCAAAGTAGCTATTCTGGCCGCTGCTGATGAAGAACTGTTTATGCCTTTGCTGGCACAAGTGAGCCTGCATCCGTATCAGTGGATTGACTGGCTGAGTGATGCACTTAACAGCGAAGTAGGGCAGGCGTTATTACAGGCGCAAAAAGCCAGCATTATTCTCGGTGCTGATGTACTGAACCATCCGGATGCCGCTGCTGTTTATGCTGCGGCACAGGACTTGGCTGTGGCTACCGATAGCATTCTCGGGGTATTGCCACAGGCTGCTAATAGTATTGGTGCCGAAGTGCTTGGTGTGGCTGCCAGAAAAGCTGAACACACCATTGCTGCACAGATTGCGCAGCCAAAACAGGCAGTGATGTTGCTTAATGTCGAGCCAGATATGGATGTCGCCAATGGTGCTGCGGCTCTTGCCGCGCTAAAACAGGCGCAGACAGTGATGGCATTCAGCGCGTACGACAGTGAAGTATTGCGTGAAGTGGCCGATGTCATGCTGCCAATTACCCCGTTTACCGAAACATCCGGCAGCTTTATCAGCATGGAAGGTCGTTTGCAGTCATTCCATGGCGTGGTACGGGCCTATGGTGAAGCAAGACCATTATGGAAAGTATTGCGTGTACTGGGCAACGTGCTTGAACTGCCGGGCTTTGAATATGAAAACACCCAGCAAATTCTGACTGATGCACTTGCCAAAGATCAGTTACCGGCCTTATTGAATAACCATATTCAACCAGTTGCTAGCACTGATCCGGATATCAGTCTGGTACGTGTAGGCGGAGTCAGTCTGTATGCTACCGATGGCATTGTGCGTCGTTCTGCGCCCTTGCAAAACACAGTACATGCCGCAGTGCCCATCGCGCGGATTCACAGTGCTACGCTGAATGCGCTGGGGCTGGCTGATGGTGATACTGCACAGGCCAAACAGGGAAATAGTACCGTAGCCGTTACCGTGGCTGCTGACGACACCCTGCCGGAAAACGTACTGTTGTTGCCATTACATCAGAGTAACTGGCAATTGGGTGCTTTATTGACCACTGTTGAATTGAGTAAAGGATAATCATGCAAGCGTGGTTTCAACAATTACTGGGTAACGACTTCGGCTTACTGGTGTCTGTCATCGTCAAAATAGTCATCATCATGCTGCCGCTGATTCTTACCGTGGCCTACTTGACTTATTTTGAACGTAAAGTTATCGGTTACATGCAGCTGCGTGTCGGCCCGAACGTAACCGGCCCCTATGGCTTAATCCAGCCCTTCGCTGACGTATTGAAACTGTTATTCAAAGAAGTTACCCGCCCGTCACAGGCCAACAAGGCATTGTTCTATATTGGGCCGATGATGTCACTGATGCCTGCTTTTGCTGCCTGGGCAGTGATTCCGTTCAGTGAAAGCTGGTTTCTAACCAGAATCAATGCCGGTTTGCTCTACATCCTGATGATTACCTCTCTGTCTGTGTATGGTGTCATCATTGCCGGCTGGGCTTCCAACTCCAAATATGCCTTTCTGGGTGCCATGCGTGCTTCGGCACAAACCATCTCCTACGAAATAGCGATGGGTTTTGCCCTGATTGGGGTGATAATGGTATCCGGCAGCATGGATTTTCACGATATCGTGATGGCGCAAGCCAAAGGCTATGCAGGTGGTTCGGTTTTTTCATGGAACTGGTTACCATTGTTCCCATTATTTGTGGTGTATCTGATTTCCGCAGTGGCCGAAACCAATCGTGCCCCGTTTGACGTGGCCGAAGGTGAGTCGGAAATTGTTGCTGGTTTTCATGTTGAGTATTCTGGTTTTGCTTTCGCCTTATTTTTCCTGGCCGAATATATATTCATGATTCTGGTAGCAGCCCTGACTGCACTGTTGTTCTTTGGTGGCTGGTTATCACCTTTCCCGCAAAGCTGGGGCTTCATTGGGACACCAAGCGTACTGTGGATGTTCCTGAAAATGGCGCTGGTGTTGTACTTTTACCTGTGGATACGGGCAACTTTCCCGCGCTACCGCTACGATCAGATTATGCGTCTGGGCTGGAAAGTACTGATTCCGGTAACCATCGTCGCAGTGATTGTATTGGGTTTATGGATGATTTCACCCCTGTCTTTATGGCGTTAAACAGGGAGAGGCACTGATATGGCAAATATAATTAAAACTTTTCTGATGACCGAGTTGCTTTCGGGCATGAAAGTAACCTTAAAAAACTTTTTTGCACGTAAAGAAACCATTTATTTCCCTGAAGAAAAAACCCCACAATCGGTACGATTTCGTGGTCTGCATGCGCAGCGGCGCTATCCCAATGGCGAAGAGCGCTGCATTGCCTGCAAACTGTGTGAAGCCGTGTGTCCGGCGATGGCGATTAATATCGAGTCGGAAAAGCGCGAGGACGGTACACGGCGAACAACCCGTTATGATATCGATCTGACTAAATGTATCTTCTGCGGTTTCTGTGAAGAAGCCTGTCCAGTAGACGCCATTGTAGAAACACAGATTTTCGAATATCACGGTGAAAAACGCGGAGATCTGTATTTCACTAAACCCATGTTGCTGGCAATTGGCGATCGCTATGAAAAAGATATCGCCAAATGCAAAGCCGCAGATGCACCGTATCGCTAAGGGGTAGTCATGAATTTACCATTAATACTGTTTTATGTATTTGCCGCAGTTATTCTGCTTGGCGCAATAAATACAGTGATTGCCAAAAATCCGGTACATGCAGTTTTGTTTCTGGTGCTGACATTCTGTGCCAGTGCCATGATGTGGATTCTGATGCAGGCCGAATTTCTGGGCATTGTGCTGGTAGTGGTCTATGTAGGGGCAGTGATGGTGCTGTTCCTGTTTGTCATCATGATGCTCAATATTGATATTGAACAGATGCGCGCCGGATTCTGGCGCCATGCGCCCATTGCCGCGCTGGTAGGTATTCTCACCGCCGCACTGCTGATTGTGATTCTGGTGAATCCGCAGCTGGATCTGGCACATCTGGGGACAGACAAGCCATTGCCGGCTGATTACAGTAATGTACGCGACTTAGGTATGCAGATTTACACTACCTATCTGTTACCGTTCGAACTAGCCGCCATATTGCTGGTACTGGGGATGGTAGCCGCCATTGCACTGGTACACCGGCAAACGCATAATCCGCGCCGTACCAATCCGGCCGAACAAGTTAAAGTGCAGGCAAAAGACCGCTTCCGCATGGTGAAAATGCAGCCTGAAGTGGCTACACCAGTAACCGAAACCAGTGAAGAAGTGACAGAAGGGGAGAAAAAAGCATGATTACCTTAACCCATTATCTGGTTCTCAGCGCGATATTATTTGCCATTTCTGCCATGGGCATTTTTATGAACCGCAAAAACGTACTCGTGCTGCTGATGTCAATCGAATTAATGCTGCTGGCGGTGAACTTTAATTTCGTGGCTTTTTCCCGTTATCTCGGTGACACAGCCGGACAGATTTTTGTCTTTTTTATTCTGACAGTTGCTGCGGCTGAATCTGCCATTGGTCTGGCGATTATGGTGCTGATTTTCCGTAACCGTCAGAGCATTAACGTACAGGATCTGGATAGTCTCAAAGGCTAACGGGTGAGAGGAACGAGAGAAAATTATGTCTATTTATCTGTTTATTGCTTTGGCTCCGCTCATCGGTTCACTGCTGGCTGGTTTGTGCGGTAAGCTGATTGGCCGTAGGGGAGCGCATAGCGTTACCATTGCCGGTGTGGCCATTTCTGCAGCGTTGTCTGCCTGGGTGCTTTATGGCTTTATGAACGGCACCCGCCAGCCTTTTGATGAAAACGTTTATACCTGGCTGACCATGGGCGGACTGGACTTTTCAGTTGGCTTCCTGATTGATACCCTAACCGCTACCATGCTGGTGATTGTCACCAGTGTGTCACTGATGGTGCATATCTACACCATTGGTTACATGAGCGATGACGATGGTTATCAGCGCTTCTTCAGCTATATCTCCCTGTTTACCTTTTCCATGCTGATGCTGGTAATGAGTAATAACTTTATCCAGCTATTCTTTGGCTGGGAAGCAGTAGGGCTGGTATCTTATCTGCTGATTGGTTTTTACTTCAAACGTGACAGTGCCATTTTTGCCAACCTGAAAGCATTTCTGGTTAACCGCGTTGGGGACTTTGGCTTTGTGTTGGGAATTGGCTTGATACTGGCCTATTTTGGCGGCAGCCTGCGCTATGTTGATGTGTTCCAGCATATTGATCAGGTGAAAAATGCTACTATCGAACTGATTCCCGGTCATCCGTGGTCACTGATTACCGTTACCTGTATTCTGCTGTTCGTAGGGGCGATGGGTAAATCGGCACAGTTTCCATTGCATGTGTGGCTGCCGGATTCAATGGAAGGTCCGACTCCGATTTCTGCGCTGATTCACGCCGCTACCATGGTGACAGCCGGTATTTTCATGGTGTCACGTATGTCACCGCTATATGAACTGTCTGATACCGCACTGGGTGTGATTATGGTATCTGGCACCATTACCGCGCTGTTTATGGGCTTTCTGGGCATGATTCAGAATGATATCAAGCGTGTGATTGCCTATTCCACCCTGTCACAACTTGGTTACATGACCGTGGCACTGGGTGCTTCAGCCTATAATATTGCCGTCTTCCATGTCATGACCCATGCTTTCTTCAAAGCCCTGTTATTCCTCGCGGCCGGTAGTGTGATTATGGGCATGCACCATGATCAGGATATGCGTCATATGGGCGGCTTGCGCAAGTATATGCCGGTAACGTGGATTTGCATGCTGATTGGTTCCCTGTCGCTGATTGGTACACCATTCTTCTCTGGCTTCTATTCTAAGGATTCCATTATCGATGCAGTAAAAGCGTCAAATCTGCCTTTCAGCAGTATTGCCTATGTCGCACTGGTAGCCAGTGTGTTTGTGACCGCTTTCTACTCATTCCGCCTGTATTTTCTGGTTTTCCACGGCGAAGAAAAATGGCGTAAAGCTGATCATGGCGGGCATCATCATGGCGAAGAGCACCATGGTCTGCGCCCACAGGATAATCCGCATGAAAGCCCGCTGGTGGTAACCATTCCGCTGATTCTGTTAGCCATTCCTTCAGTATTTGTCGGCATGTGGGCCATCAAACCGATGCTGTTTAGTGATTTCTACCAGCATGTGATATTCATTAACAGTGCGGCACATCCGGCGCTGGCCACTGTAGAAGAGGAATATCACGGCATCTTTGCCATGGCCTTACACAGCCTGACCACTCCCGTGTTATGGCTGGTGATTGCCGGGGTAGTACTGGCGTGGTTCTTCTACATGAAAAAACCGCATATTCCGGCCAGAATCGTGGCGTCTATCCGTCCGGTTTATACCTTGCTGGATAACAAATACTATCTGGATGCGCTTTACTATAACGTTTTTGCCAAAGGCAGCCGCTTGCTGGGAACGTTGTTCTGGAAAGTGGGCGACGTTTTCATCATTGATAAATTAGTCGTTAACGGTGCCGCGCGCGTGGTTGCCACTGTTGCAGCACTGGTACGGCGGATTCAGACCGGCTACATCTATACTTATGCAACCGCAATGGTGGTTGGTGTGTTCGTGCTGGTAGCGTGGACTTTCTGGCCGTTGCTGAAAACGATGTTCGGCGGTTAATTGAAGGCATTCAACTTGGTATCTTTAGGCTATAAATATGTACGATAACTTACTCAGTTTGGCGATTTGGCTGCCTGTAGCGGCCGGCATCGTAGTGCTGGCGACCGGTTCAGACAGGCATGCTGGTATAGCCAGAGTGCTGGCCTTAATCGGTGCGCTGGTTTCTTTTTTAATCACCTTACCGCTGTTTTTCAAATTTGACCGTTTAAATGGTGGCTTCCAATTCACAGAATTTCATTTCTGGATTGAAAGTCTCAACATCAACTATGCATTAGGTGTTGATGGCCTGTCTGTCTTGTTTGTGATTCTGAACAGCTTCACAACCTTACTGGTAGTGATGGCTGGCTGGCAGGTTATTCAGAAGCGGCCGGCACAGTATATGGCTGCTTTCCTGATTATGTCGGGATTGATTAATGGCGCGTTTGCGGCCATGGATGCCATTCTGTTCTACGTGTTCTTTGAAGGCATGCTGATTCCGATGTATCTGATTATCGGTATCTGGGGTGGCCCAAGGCGCGTATACGCATCCATCAAGTTTTTTCTGTATACCCTGATGGGGTCGCTGCTGATGCTGGTAGGGTTTGTGTACCTGTCTATGCAGACTGGCGGTTTCTCAATTGAAGCATGGCACAATATCAAACACATTGCCATGACTGCGCAGATTTTGCTGTTTATCGGCTTTTTCCTGTCTTTTGCGGTGAAAGTGCCGATGTGGCCAGTACACACATGGCTACCGGATGCGCACGTAGAAGCGCCTACTGGCGGCTCAATGGTACTCGCTGCCATTACCCTGAAAATCGGTGGTTATGGCTTCCTGCGTTTTATTCTGCCTATCCTGCCGGATGCTGCACGTTATTTTGCGCCGGTAATGATTGTACTGAGTCTGGTAGCGGTGATTTATATTGGCATGGTAGCACTGGTACAGACAGACATGAAAAAACTGGTGGCTTATTCTTCCATCAGCCACATGGGTTTTGTCACCTTAGGCTTCTTCCTGTTTACCGGCGGATATTTGAATGACTGGGCCTTTAAAGGTGCCATCATGCAGATGGTGTCACACGGTTTTGTTTCGGCTGCCATGTTCATGAGTATCGGCGTAATGTATGACCGCATGCATACCCGTGATATTTCTGCTTACGGTGGTGTGGTAAACAGTATGCCGGTATTTGCCTCTTTCATGCTGCTGTTTGCCATGGCCAACGCCGGCTTGCCCGGTACTTCCGGTTTTGTGGGCGAATTCATGGTAATTGTCGGCGCAGTAAAAACCAATTTCTGGATTGGTGCTCTGGCAGCGTTAACCCTGATTTATGGTGCAGCCTATACCCTGTGGATGTTTAAACGAGTTATTTTTGGCACCATCAAAAACCCCGAAGTTGAGCAATTAAAAGATGTGAATAAACGCGAACTGCTTATTCTGGTGATTCTGGCTATAGCGGTACTCGGTTTTGGTTTGTATCCCGAACCATTTATCGCCGTTGTCCATCAGGCAGCAAATGATTTAATTGTCCAAGCGGCACAAAGCAAACTGTAAGGAAATGTGAATGAACTGGACAGATTTAACAATATTTCCCGCTGTACCGGAACTGGTGCTGACTGTAGTGCTGTTTACAGTGCTGCTGGTGGATTTATGGCTCAATGACAGACAACGCTGGATAACCTGTACCCTGTCGATCATCGGATTGATATTAACGGCAGTAGTACAGTGTCTGGTTTGGACGGAACAGCCACAATATGCTTTCCATGATATGTTTGTACTGGATGGCATGGCACAGCTAGCCAAGTTATGCATGTATGTTCTGGTTATTGCCCTGTTTATTTACAGCCAGACTTATCTGCGTGCCAAAAATATCTATCAGGGTGAATTTTATACACTTACCCTGTTTGCCTTACTGGGCATGGATATCATGGTTTCAGCATGTCATTTCCTTACCCTGTATGTAGGGCTGGAATTGCTGTCACTGGCACTGTATGCCTTGATTGCCCTGCAACGCGACAGTGGCCGTGCGGCTGAAGCAGCGCTGAAGTATTTTGTGCTTGGCGCGCTGGCTTCTGGTTTGCTGCTATATGGTATTTCACTGATTTATGGTGCAACAGGGTCTTTGCAGTTACAGCAGGTGCTGGCTGCCAGTGAAAGCAGTGCCAATCCGTGGCTATTAAAGCTGGGCGTAGTATTTATTGTAGCCGGCATTGTGTTCAAACTGGGTGGCGTACCTTTCCATATGTGGGTGCCAGATGTGTATCAGGGTGCACCTACTGCTGTTACCGCGTTGGTGGGTACAGCACCGAAAATTGCCGCAACAGTATTTGCTTTCCGCATTCTGGTCTATGGCTTGCTCACTCAATGGGAAAGCTGGCGTGAATTACTGTTGATATTGGGTATTGCTTCATTGTTGGTGGGTAATCTGGCTGCCATCATGCAAACCAATATCAAGCGTATGCTTGGCTTCTCAACAGTAGCGCATATGGGCTTTATTCTGCTGGCGCTGCTGGCTGGAGAAACTGGTTGTACCGCAGCTATGTATTACGCTATCACCTATGCTTTAATGGCTTCTGTAGCGTTTGCCATCCTGATGCTGTTGTCCGGCAGAGATGTTGAATGTCAGAATATCAGCGATCTGGCTGGCCTGAACCAGAAAAATGCCTGGTATGCATTTTTAATGCTGCTGGCGATGTTTTCTATGGCCGGTATTCCGCCGTTGATGGGCTTTTATGCCAAACTGGCGGTTATCAAAGCATTACTTGCCAGTGGTTATCTGTGGGTTTCTGTGTATGCAGTAGTAATGTCACTAATCGGTGCTTTCTATTATCTGCGTGTGGTTAAATCCATGTATTTCGATATACCTGACTCCGTTGCAGAACCTGTTTTTAACATGACCTTTCTGGGCAAGCTGGTTTTATCCGTTAACGGTTTGTTGTTACTGCTATGGGGTATTTTGCCGGATGGCGTGATGGCCTGGTGCGTACAGGCATTGTTGCATAGTTAAACCACTTTGCTTTTTTCCAACAGCAGCCTTAATGGCTGCTGTTTTTGTAACTGTTGAACCCACTTATCAAAGGTCATAACCATAGGTAAAATGGCTAATTAAACCGTTGAAATAACAACTGCATGGTAAACATGAATAATTCAGAATTTGATATCCGCCAAACTGAATGTGTGGTGGTAAAAGTAGGTTCCAGCCTTGTTACCAATGGCGGACATGGGGTAGACCAGAATATCCTGAATAACTGGGCTCAGCAGATTGCTCAATTGCGGGCTCGTGGTATTCAGGTAGTACTGGTTTCCAGTGGTGCGATTGCAGAAGGAATGAAACGGTTGGGCTGGCAGGTACGCCCCAAAGCGATTAACGAATTACAGGCTGCTGCTGCTGTGGGACAGATGGGGCTGGCACAGGCATATGAAGTAGCGTTTGAGTCACTGCATATCCAGACAGCCCAGATTTTACTCACTCACGATGATTTAAGTCACCGTACCCGCTATTTGAATGCCCGCAGTACCATCCGTACCCTGCTGGAGCAGGGGGTGGTACCGATTATTAATGAAAATGATTCCGTTACCATTGATGAAATCAAGCTCGGTGATAATGATACTCTGGGGGCACTGGTAACGAATCTGATTGAAGCCGATATACTCATTATCCTGACAGATCAGGATGGATTGTATGACCGCGACCCGCGCCAGCATGCCAATGCCAGATTTATTCATAAAATTGCAGCCAGCTATCCGGGTCTGGAAAGTATGGCCGGTGGTGCAGGTAGCAGTGTGGGTACGGGGGGAATGTATACCAAAGTACTGGCTGCGAGACGAGCTGCTTTGAGTGGGGCGGCAACCTGTATTGCCAATGGACATGCCGATAATGTGCTTTTGCATTTGCTTGATGGTAACGAGGTCGGTACATTATTTACGCCGGATGATAACCGGCTGAATGCGCGTCAGCAGTGGTTATTAGGGCAGTTACAACTGGTGGGTAAATTGACTATTGATGATGGTGCAGTTCAAGCACTTACAATGCATAATTCTAGTTTATTATCAATAGGTTGTATTGATGTTGCTGGTCATTTTGATCGTGGTGCGTTAGTTTCTGTATGTAATCAGACTGGTACCGAAATTGCTCGTGGTCTGATTAATTACAATGACCGGGAAATATCGCGATTGTTGCACCAGCCCTCACATATGATTGAAGATATTTTGGGTTATGTAGCTGAAGAAGAAGTAATGCATCGTGATAATATGGTTTTATGCCGTTTATAGTTGTTATTCTTGCCGCTAATAATATTCTAATATGTTATGAATATAATACAATAACTCATTTTTTTATAAATAGACATTTAAAAACAGCTTTATGCGAAAGGTATGAAGCTGTTTTATGCACTTATCGAATTAGTGTCATATTTAAGAGACATATACTCTTCAGTATCAGGGGTAACTTGAACAGATCCTAATAACTGATACAGCTTTGTAATAAGAGCGTGATAAACAAGCACAACAAAAAAGAGCAAAATATGTATTTAGCAATAAGCTTTAAATAATAAATTAGTAACAGAATATGATTTCACTCCGTTGGCACTGGATAACTGGATTTAAAATAATCAATAATCAGTTTTATTCAGCGTGAAAGATAGTCGTAATAAAAAAGAAAATGCATTAATTATGCTGCATAATAAAAAGAAGCTGTGAGTAATAAAATAGTATTAAGCTTAATTGCAGACTTGCGGTGCTTATCGCCCCCTCTTACTGCTATCTTTATAGAAAAATCACATACAAGCTTAACCATTTATCTGTTCTATGAGTTCTACAAATGACAAATCGGCTTATATATTTATTATAAGTGCAGAAGTGATAAACGCGGAAAACATAATAAAACCGGTACCATGAAAATTACATGGTACCGGTTTGTGTAGGATATGCGCTTTATACGCAAAGTTTCAGTTTAATTTACCAAAGAACTTTCAATCCTACAGATCCACTTACTGGCGCTTTTACTTTGGTATCACCACCATTAGACCAAGTATGGCCAACCTCACCATAAACTGAGACGTTATCGTTGACATCATAGCTTCCGCCAACAGCTACCTCAGCGCTGGTATGTCCACCGCCACTATGCAATGTGGTGGAGGCATTTCGAGTAGTAAAGGTAGTGTGATCAGTTCCATTGGGAGAATAGAACAAGTTCACACGTGCATGTGGACGAACTGTACCTTTACCAGTTTGATAATTGCCTTGCATACGAGCACCAACACGGAACAGCCATGCATCATCGTGTCCCTGTTTAACAGTAGTGTTACCACTGATATTACTGTCATCCAGATCCAACCACTGATGTGCGATCTGAGCTTGCGGCTCCAGCTTCCACGCACTGTTACCGAAAGAGAACGGTTTACCAGCTTCAACAGAAGCAGTTACACCGTGACCTTTCTGTTTACTGTTTGCGTTGCCGTCAGGTTTAATATCAACATTATGCCGTGCGCCCTGCAACACTAAATCAACATAAGCACCGTTGTTATGGGTGTAGTTACCATAGGCACCGAGGAAGTAAGATTTAGTGGCATTTTTACCAACACTGCCATTAACACCGCTGGCAAAGCCATCAACATCCAAATCTCCATGCAGATAACCGACATAACCACCAACATTCCAGCCGTTATGTTGCCAGATATCGCTACCTAGCTGTAGACCGGTGTAGTCGCCTTCACTGCGAGCATCCGCGGCACCATTTTGCTGGATGTCAGCACGTGTGGCAATAACTCTACCCCAGCTCATGCGTGAATCAGACTGTGCCGAGTTGCCCAAGCGTTGATGCATATTACCCAGCATAGTACTGTCAGCCTGACGTAGCTGAGCACCCACAGCAGCATACAGTGGTACTTCTTTACGATACAGTGCTTTTGATTTAGATGAAGTAGCATCTGCAACTCTAGAGCGCAAATACCAGTCATCGCCTTCGCCATTACTATCGCCTTTTAACAAGCGATATTCAAAAGCGCCAGCATCAACATGGCCACCAGCTAAACTAAATGCTTTGTCTTCACTGGTACCTTGGACATTAATAATGTTGATTCCATCAGTATCACCAGTATCAGCACCGAGGCCACCATCATTATGTACTGTAACAGAAGTTGTACCGGTTGCATTACCCGTAATACTTAATCTGTCAGTAGTACTAGAGCTATCTCCCAATACGGTATCAAGCTCTAATGTACCGTTATTACCGGTATAGTCGCCGTCGATTATCAACAGGTCACCAGCACTGTGATTACTACTTAGACTAATAGTACCTGCATTTTCAACATTACCACTAATGGTTGTTTCCTGAATAGGTGCTATAGCTTTCAGTAACACAGGTGATGGGGAAAGATCTAATGTTCCCTCATTTTCAATCACAAGTTTAGTGGTTTGCAGATCACCAGTTAAAGTAAGTTTGCCTTGTTTCTTAACATTGATATTGTCCCAGTTAAGAATAGCTATATTACCCTCACTACCGCTGCTGACAGAGGAGCCTTTGAGCGTACCATGGATATTTAGGATATCAATGTCACTCTCACCTTCACCACCATCAATGGCCGTAATTTGAGAAATATCAGCACTCTGATTGATAGTAAGTATGTCACTACCTTTACCAAGCTGGATTGCTCCGATAACTTTGGAACCGTCCTCAAGAGTGACGTTAGCATTAGTATCATCATCCTGAATAGCAATTCCCGAACCACCGGAAACAATTGCACCATTCTGCAAGGTAATAACGTTTGTTGCACCAGCTATACCAGAAGTATGAATACCGGCACCTGTTTCACCTACTACCTCATCAGCGACACTTATACTAATCACACCGGTATCGGAATTATTGATAGCCTCAATACCGACAGGTCCAACAAGCTTACCAGCTGTCGCATAAGTTTGACCATTTGGTGAATTATTTTCAATAACAACAGCCGCTGAATTCTTAGAGTTGTCAGGTTGTTTGCCGTTGCCGGTTTCATCAGAGCCGTTGCCGGTTTCATCAGAGCCGTTGCCGGTTTCATCAGAGCCGTTGCCGGTTTCATCAGAGCCGTTGCCGGTTTCATCAGAGCCGTTGCCGGTTTCATCAGAGCCGTTGCCGGTTTCATCAG
>NZ_JAAEDQ010000017.1:0-29285 GCF_013344965.1 Snodgrassella sp. ESL0253
TATTCGGGTTATTCGGGTTATTCGGGTTATTCGGGTTATTCGGGTTATTCGGGTTATTCGGGTTATTCGGGTTATTCGGGTTATTCGGGTTATTCGGGTTATTCGGGTTATTCGGGTTATTCGGGTTATTCGGGTTGTTCGGGTTGTTCGGGTTGTTCGGGTTGTTCGGGTCGCTCGGGTTATTTGGATCGTCAGGTTTTGCTAGTTGAGAGCGTAAATACCAGTTGCTGTTCTGGCCATTAATATTGCCTTTGTACAAATGATATTCGTAAGCACCAGCATCAATATGATCATTTTGCAGATTAAAGGCGTTGTTGGTGCTGTTACCTGTGATATTGATAATTTCAATACCATCGGTGGTGCCGGTATCAGCACCAAGTCCGTTTGTGTTATTCATTCGTACTGTGGTTCGACCGGAGGCATTACCATTAATAAACAATTTATCGGTTGCGCTGTTATTATCCTGTGATACGGTATCCAGGGTAATTGTGCCATTGTTGCCGATATAGTTGCCATTGATGGTTAAGTGGTCACCTGCTTGATTATTACTTAAGCTTAGATTACCGGAATTTGTGATATTGCCATTTATTATGGCCTGATGTAGGGATGGGATAAGATTTAATGTTGCAGCTGGGTCGATATTGAGGTTGCTGGTATTTAAATCACCAGTCAGGGTGAGTGTACTTTGTTGTAGGAGGTTGATATTTTCCCAGTTGCGGATGCCTATATTTCCGGTTGTGCCATTGCTGCTAGATGAACCAGTCAGCGACTGGCTGATATTGAGTGTATCAATCATCCCATCACTATCGCTGGTGTCATCGCCGCCATCAAGTATGGTAATAGCTGATGTATCTGCTCCGCTATTGATGTTTAAGGTATCGCTGCCATTACCCAGAATAATTGAGCCGCTTACTTTGGCTCCATTGTTGATAGTGATAATGGAGTTGTCATCAGCGTCGCGAATCGCTGTACCTGAGGTGGCATCGACATTGGCACCGTTATTAAGTGTGATTAGTGTGGTGGTTCCGGGGCTGCCGCTGGTATAAATACCTGCGCCCGTGCCGCCAGTGACTTTCCCTGTTACGGTGACGGTGTTGTTTCCATGCGGGGTGCGGTTGAGTACATCAATGCCGTCTAACGCGCCCGTAATGGAACCATTGGTCTGATTAATGCTGATATCTGTGCCTGTTTGGTTATTTTCTGCGTGGATGCCATATTGGTGCAGGCCTTGTATGGTGCCAGCAGTGGTGATTGAGGTTGAGCCGGTTCCATTATTGATGACGTATATACCGTTTAGGTTGGCGTTGATATTCTTTGCGTTGATGTTTAGGTTGCTTGCTGTATTTAAGTTTTGTGCAAATATTCCAGTGCTATTGGCGGCGATAATATCGTTACTGACAGTTATGGAGGTAATGCCAGTACCGTTATTGGTGGTATATATACCGTTCATTTTGGCGTTTACGTTATCTGTTTTGATAATCAGGTCTTTGGTATTGCTTTTATTCTCAATATGAATGGCATCGCTGTTGGTTGCGGTTATGTTGCCTTTGGCTGTTATTGAGGTGGAACCGGTACCTTCATTAGTTGCATAGATTCCGCTTTGGGAACCCTGTACATCGTGTGTGTTGATGGTTAGATCCTTACCATGATTGAATGCGTATATGCCGTTTTGATTGGTTGCGGTTATGTTGCCTTCTGCTGTCACTGTTGTTGAACCTGTGCCGAAGTTTGCGGCGTAGATACCATTATTTTTACCGTTAACGGTTTTGGTATTGATGGCTAGATCTGTTGCGGCGGGGTCGTTTTCTGCATAGATGGCATCACTATTGGCGGAGGTGACATCACCATTGATGGTGATAGAGGTGGTACCGGTACCACTGTTTTTGAGGTAAAGGCCATTTTGATTGGCATTGATTGTTCCGGTTGTGATGGTCAGGTCTGTGGTGTTATTGCTATTTTGTGCATAGATGCCATTGCTACCGCTGGAGGTGATGTCTGCTGTGGTGATAGAGGTGGCACCGGTACCATAGTTTACAGCGTAGATTGCGTTTGTCTGGCTGTTAATGTTTTTGGTGTTGAGCGTGAGATTTGTGCCGGCGTTGCTCACGGAGATGCCAAAACCATTGGGTGTTGTCATGTCTGCGGTTGTGGTGATTGATATTGCTGCTTTTCCTGAGTTGTTAAGGGAGTATATGTTTTTTATATTTGTATTTTTTACTGTGACGTTCAAATCGCTGGCGCCAGCATTATTTATGATAGTTAGTGAATTATTTAATGGTTTGTCGCTGGTGGAGATGTTTACTGGATCTGTATTGTCGTTTGCGATATAGCCATCAAAATTGGTGGTGTTTCCGCTGTATGTGGATGGCGATGAGTTTGTTTCTTTGGTAATACAATTTTTATTAGATGAATCAGAGCAGCTGGCATATGCTTCGCTGGTAGTGAAAGCGATAATGCCGATAACTGCCATTAGTTGAACCAGTGTTTTTTTTCTGAAATCTGGCTTTGGTGCGGATGCGCTGATATATGCTTTTGTTCTGATTCGCCATGTTGGTTGGTAAGTTTTATTCATTTGAGCTTCCTGATTCTGTATGCCGTAGTGATGCTGCTGGGGAATACTTGGCCGATATAAATCAATGTAAATGTTTATAAAATAAATCTGCTTGTTGTATTCGACTACAAAGCTAGTTATTAGTCAAAATGTAATTTATTGAATTATTTTAAGAAAATTTTATTTTTATTAAGCTGGGTTTTGGGGTGTTATTTTTAGTTGGTTTTAATTTGTATATTTATGTATGGTTTTTATTGGGTAATTGCTGAATGTGGTTACGTTAATTATTACTGTATATAAGCTGAATTGATTTGGTGGAAATGAGGTAATTTAATTTTGATTTATTTTTTTAGTATTTTTTTACTTTATTGGTAGTGGTATAGACGCTGCTATCTGGTTTGTTTTCTTTCAGATTTGGTAGGTAGTGGTTGTTGTGATTGTGTTCTTTGAAAGTGAATATATTTGCAGTGAGGTATTGTAAGTAAGAATATATAACCGGATTTTATTATGAGTTTGTGTGAGATTTAATCGTTAAAAGATATATGGTGTGTGTCAGCTAATTGTTTATTGTGCAGTTTTTGTGGATATGGGTTGATGATGCTGTTTTTTTAACGGTACGTTGTTTGGCTATCAGATAAGAGGCTGGTGCTTTGCGTGTTAAAATGGCTATTTTGGATTAGAATAAGTAGTTATTTTCTGGTTGATTAATGCCACAGTTGGGTTGATGTTTTTGTCTGGTGGTTACAGGAAAGAACTAGATATTATGGTATGGGAATACATATGAGTGAACAGCATAATGCGTCGGTTGGTGGCGCACACGAAGAGCAACTGGATGAAAATCAGATTATGGCAAATCGTCGCGATAAGCTGACGGCAATTCGGACGCAGGGTATTGCGTTTCCGAATGATTTTAAGCGCGATGCTTTTGCCGGTGATCTGCATGAGCAGTATGAGCAGTTTGATAAAGATGTTCTGGCGGAAAAGGCTGTTCCAGTCAAGGTTGCAGGACGTATTATGCTGAAGCGTCATATGGGTAAAGCCAGCTTTGCTACAATTCAGGATATGACCGGACGTATCCAGCTGTATATTAATAATCAGGGCGTGGGTGAGCAGTTACATGATGCGTTCAAGCACTGGGATCTGGGTGATATTGTTGGTGCTGAAGGTGAGCTGATGAGAACGAATCATGGTGAGCTGACAGTGCGGGTATCCGCTATTCGTCTGCTTACTAAATCGTTACGTCCATTACCGGATAAATTCCATGGATTGGCTGATCAGGAACAGAAATACCGTCAGCGTTATGTGGATTTGATTACTAATGAGCAGACGCGGGATACTTTTGTGAAACGCAGCCGGATTATTCAGGCGGTTCGTAATGTGATGGTAAGCGAGCGTTATCTGGAAGTGGAGACGCCGATGATGCATCCCATTCCGGGCGGTGCAACAGCAAAGCCGTTTGTAACGCATCATAATGCGCTGGATATGGATTTATTTTTGCGGGTGGCGCCTGAGCTTTATCTGAAACGGCTGGTTGTAGGGGGGCTGGAGCGGGTATTTGAAATTAATCGCAATTTCCGCAATGAAGGTATGAGTACGCGTCATAATCCGGAATTTACCATGATGGAATTCTATGAAGCCTATGGTGATTACCAGCGTATGATGGATATGACGGAAAAGGTGATTCGTGCGGCAGCCATTGAGGCTACTGGTAGTGCGGTTGTGAGCTATAACGGTAAGGAAGTGGATTTAAGCCAGCCGTTTGCGCGGATGACTATTGTGGAGGCAATCAAACATTTTAATCCGCAGTATGCTGATGAACAGCTGGCAGATGAGGCATGGCTGAAATCTGAAATTAAAAAACTGGGCGGTGCTTTACCTGTGGCGCAGGGACTGGGCAGTTTACAGCTGGCGCTGTTTGAGGAGTGTGCTGAAGCTCAGTTATGGCAGCCGACATTTATTGTTGACTATCCGGTAGAGGTGTCGCCACTGGCACGTGCTTCTGATACTAAACCTGGTTTAACTGAACGTTTTGAGCTGTTTGTGGTAGGGCGTGAACTGGCTAATGGTTATTCGGAGTTAAACGACTCTGAAGATCAGGCAGCACGCTTTAAGGCTCAGGTGGCACAGCTGGATGCGGGTGATGATGAAGCCATGCACTACGATGCGGATTATATTCGTGCTATGGAGTATGGTTTACCACCAACCGGTGGCTGTGGTATTGGGATGGATCGCTTGGTAATGTTGCTGACGGACGCACAGACTATACGTGATGTGATTCTGTTTCCACAAATGCGTTTAGAGTAACGGAACATAATGAAGAAAAGCCGCCGGATGTATTCCGTGCGGCTTTTGGTTTTTATTAATCCAATTATCTGGGTGGAAGGTGTTGGTGTTTATTGGAATGATGGGTTTGTCCATTGTTGTTTTCTACGGTGAATTCACCTTCGATAATGTCGTTTTGGTCTGGCTGTGGTGTGTTGGTAAAAGGATTGTTGCTGGTACTGGCTAAGGGTTTACCACTGATGGGCAGCAGTAGCAGGACGGCGAATATATCAGATACAAATCCGGGGCTGATAAGCATGATGGCTGCCAGTATATAACGGAGAGGCCATAATAACTGGTAGAGCGATACATTGCTGCCGGTGCGAATGGTAGTTACAGCGAGAAATAAGCCTGACAGGCCGATATTGCGCAGCATAAACACGCCACAGGCAATAGACAGTATGATGAGAAGCAGTGTCCAGCCACCGCCAATCAGATTACTAACCAGAATAATGGAAATCACTTCCAGCGCCGCCAGTATCAGTAATGCCCAACTCATATATCGCATGTGAGTTTCCCTTTTTAGCTATAACAGTTTTTATAGATGGTTGCAGGATTGGGGAATTCAATATGTCAGGGCATAAAATGGCTATCTGTATCTCTTAGCAGATTGATCTGGCGGCTGGCGGATGTGAGGGAAAAGCTATGTTAATATTGACCATAGGATAACTAAACCTATTGTACTGTACGGATTATTGTTGGGGTTGAGATAGATTAATGATACAGGTATGGAAGTTGTACGGGATGTTGTGGCGGTTTGGTTTATATTTAATACCATGTATGGGATTGTTACTGGGCGGATGTCAGAGTAACACCGCAGCTAAGGCACCGGTAATGAGTGGTAGTGCCCAAAATGGTTTTTATCGTGTGCAGCGTGGGGATACTTTATATCGGATTGGTTTACGCTTTAATCAGAATGTGAATACGCTGGTACGCTGGAATAATCTGGCTAATGCTAATGCAATTGAGGTGGGGCAACTGATTCGTGTGCGCAAGCCTGCAGCGGTGTCAGGCCGTCCTGCTGGAGTAAAACCGTCGTCTGGCCGTGTTGCAGGTCGGTCTGAAGCAGTGGCTACTAGTACAGCAGCTCCTGATATCCGTTTGCAATGGCCGGTACGCGGGAAAGTGATCAGTATGTTTAATGGCCAGACGCAAAAGGGTATTGATATTGCTGGTAGCCGCGGTACACCGGTTAAGGCCGCAGCTGCGGGTACGGTGCAGTATGCTGGTGATGAGTTGCGTGGATATGGCAGGCTGGTATTGATTAAACACAGTAATAGTACGATGACAGCTTATGCATATAATGACTCGCTTAAAGTGCGCAATGGGCAGAGTGTGCAGGCGGGGCAGACGATTGCGACGATGGGTGACAGTGGTACTACTGGGGTAAAGCTGCATTTTGAGGTAAGGGTGAATAGTCGGGCGGTTAATCCGTTGCGTTATCTGTCTGATTAAATACTGGCTGGTGTTGGTGGCTTTGCCAGTGGGCGTGTGCCGGTTAAACCGGTAAGTTGATGGTAATGGTTTTATTTTATAATAGGGCAAATTTGAAGGAAGTGATATGAAAGAACATCGTGCCCGTAAACGCTTTGGCCAGAATTTCCTGCAGGATAAAAGTATTATTCAGGATATTGTGCGTGCGGTGCGTCCACAGCCTGCGGATATTGTGATTGAAATTGGTCCGGGACTGGCAGCCATTACGACTCCTCTGGCGGCGGCTGTTGACAAGTTGCATGTGATTGAGATTGACCGTGATATTGTGGCGCATTTGCGTACTTTGCCATTTGCATCCAAACTGGTTATTCATGAAGGTGATGTATTGCAGTTTGATTTTGCCAGTGTGCCGGGTCGAAAAAAAATTGTGGGTAATTTACCTTATAATATTTCTACGCCGTTGTTATTTCGCTTTGGTCAGTATGCTGATGATATTGTTGATATGCACTTTATGCTGCAAAAAGAAGTGGTTGAGCGAATGGTGGCAGTTGCGGGTAGTAATGATTATGGCCGTTTGAGTGTGATGTTGCAGTATTTTTTTGAGATGGAAAATTTACTTGATGTGCCACCACAGGCATTTACTCCTGCGCCGAAGGTTGATTCGGCGGTGGTACGGATGATTCCACAGCGTGGTCGTATTGGAGTTGCGCAGGATTTTAATCATTTTGCTGCTTTGGTCAAACAGGCTTTTCAGCAGCGCCGGAAAACCATTCATAATAATCTGAAGGAATGGGTAGATGATGCAGCATTAATGGCCGTGGGGATTGATCCGGGCTGTCGGCCGGAGCGGATTACGCCAGAGCTTTATGTGGCATTAAGTAATTATTTGTTGCAAATTGGCGCGTCTGTCTGAGTGGCTGATGCGGACGGTTTCAGGATGTGGGGAATACATGATTGAATTTAAAAATGTCCATAAGTGGTTTAAGGACTTACATGTTATTAATGGTGTGAATCTGAGTGTCAGCCAAGGGGAAGTGGTGGTTGTATGCGGGCCATCTGGCAGCGGTAAATCTACGCTGATTCGTACTGTAAATCAGCTGGAAAAAATTCAGCGGGGTGAAATCTGGGTGGATGGGATTAATGTCGCCGATCCGAAAGCAGATTTAAATCGGGTGCGTACTGAAGTTGGATTTGTGTTCCAGCATTTCAATCTGTATCCACACCTAACCGTTTTGGAAAATATTATTTTGTCACCGATGAAGGTGAAAAAACAGAGTCGCGCAGAGGCAGAAGCCAAGGCACAGGAGCTTCTGGCTAAAGTGGGACTTGCGCATAAATGTGATGCTTTCCCACAGCAGCTATCCGGTGGGCAACAGCAGCGCGTAGCGATTGCGCGTGGTCTGGCCATGGAACCACGGGTGATGCTGTTTGATGAACCTACTTCTGCCTTAGACCCTGAGATGATTGGTGAAGTGCTAAAGGTAATGAAAGATTTGGCACTCAGTGGTATGACAATGATGGTAGTAACGCATGAGATGGGTTTTGCCCGTGAAGTTGCTGATCGGGTGGTATTTATTGACCATGGAGAAATTGTTGAAGAAGCGGCGCCAGAAGAGTTTTTCCAGCGGCCGCAGCATGAACGCGCCCAACAGTTTTTGAATCAGTTATTAACGCATTAGCATTATTTGTTGCGTTGTAACTGGCTGGGAATAGGCGATTGCCAGACAGAGTGTAACAGATTATCCATATAGCCCTTTGTCATTAATTTGATAGGGGGTTTTTTATTTGTATGGCGTTTTATATAAGAAATTACTTGAGGCGAACAGTCCATTAAGTTGAACAGTTTTATGTGCATTATTTTTAGTATCTATTTAAATCAGTAACCTAAGCGCTGGCAGATGGTGGAGACCAGTCCGGCCTGATTGAGGGTATAAAAATGTAAACTAGGTGCACCCTGTTGCAATAAGTGATCGCACATTTCAGTCACTACATCTAGGCCCAGCGCTTTAATTGATGCAGTATCGTCAGCGTAGGACTGAAGTTTCAGACGTAACCAGCGTGGAATCTCTGCACCACAGGTTTCAGAAAAACGCGCCAGCTTGGAGAAGCTGGCAATGGGCATGATGCCGGGAATAATAGGAATATTCACTCCACGGCTCTGCACTTCATCTACAAACCAGAAATAGCTATCTGCATTGAAAAAGTATTGGGTAATAGCTGAGTCAGCACCAGCCTGACATTTACGCACAAAGTGATTGATATCATCTTCAGCACTGCGGGATTGTGGGTGAAATTCAGGATAAGCAGCGATTTCTATATGAAACCAGTCATCAAATTCCTGACGGATGAGTCCAACCAGTTCATTGGCATAGCGTAAGCCCTGATGTCCGAAGCCTACGCCGGAAGGAACGTCGCCACGTAAGGCTACGATATGACGGATACCCATGTTTTTATAGGTTTGGAGCAGGCCGGTCATTTCTTCGCGGCTGGCACCTATACAAGCTAAATGAGGTGCGGCAGCCACACCATCATTCAAGATATCGGTAATGGTTTGCAGTGTACCGGCGCGTGTGGTGCCGCCTGCGCCATAAGTGCATGAAAAATATTCAGGTTGATATTGACTTAGCTGCTTGCGGGTAATAGCAAGTTTACGCCGTCCTTCTTCAGTCCGTGGCGGGAAAAATTCAAAACTCAGCGGTGTGAAACTCATGATTGAACAGCCTCTCCAGTAGTTATGGTTAGATATCTAACCATAACGTTTCAGGCATGCTCAATCAATGTTTTATTGCATATTTTCTTTGAAAAATCCGTCAGTTGTTATGAATAAAATTAATAATCTGTTTTTGGAATTTTTTATTTGTACCAATCAACAGGATTTATTTTCAGTCTGGCGTCGTGAAAACTGGATACCAAGCTGTTTTAATTTGCGATAAAGATGGGTACGCTCCAGGCCTACTTTTTGGGCTACTTTGCTCATGTTATGCCCTTCCTGAGCAATATGGTATTCGAAATAGCGTCTTTCCAGATCTTCGCGCAATTCACGCAGAGGCAGGTCAAAATTAAAACCAGTCATGCTTTCATGTGGGTGGTTATATTTAAACTGATTCAGGATGGTACTGATGGCGTTAACGTCGATTTCGTTATGTTCTGCCGTTAGCATCAGGCTTTTGACAACACTGCGTAGCTGTTCCAGATTGCCCGGCCAGTCATACTGGCGCAGTTCATTCAGGGCTGCTGTAGTAAATTTTACTGGCGGAATTTTCTGACTTTCTGCCAGCTCGGTAGTAATTTGTTCTACCAGAAATACCATGTCATCCAGTTGTGAGCGTAATGGAGGAATGGCAACAATTAGTGATGAAAGGGTATTAAGCAGTTTGTTATCCTGTAGCGGGTCGGTAATCATTTCCTTGATTGGCCGGCTACAAACACAGATGATGCGTACATTGTAGCGATCTGCTTTGGTCAGGATAAAGCCGATGCTTTGCTGGGTGCTTTTGCCATATTGGGCAATATCACCCAGATAGAGTATGCCGCCGGTGGCTTTCTGCAATAATTCAATGGGTGCGTCAACAATCTGCTCTACTTTTGATGGTTCCACCCACGGAGTTGCGCTTTTATGAAATGAACGTGCAACCAGTTCAAAAGGTGAACCCAGCTCTCCAGTTAGCAGTACAGGGGTGCTGAATTTGGCTATACGTTCTAGATGCTGATTCAGCTCCTTGATAGCAGGGCTATGCCCGAGTTTGTCTAATGACAGATTGGAGGCAGCCTGCATCTGTCCATATTTCAGGGCACGATCCACTGTGCTGAGCAGTTTTTGCAGGGAAATGGGTTTTTCCAGAAAATCCAGTGCACCGATTTTGGTTGCTTCTATCGCGGTATCAATACTGGCGTGGCCACTCATCATTACCACTGGCATGGTTAACTGACCGGATTTTGCCCATTCTTTCAGTAAGGTAATGCCATCGCAATCTGGCATCCAGATATCCAGCAATACCATGGCAGGACGGGTTTGCTGACGCAATTGGCGGGCAGTATCGGCATTTTCGGCCGTGGTGACGGTATAACCTTCGTCTTGTAGGATTTCCGATAATAAGTCGCGGATACCTATTTCATCGTCAACAATTAAAATATCACTGCTTCGCATTTCTATTCACCTGTAAGGGTAAGGTTATTTTGACACAAGCCAGTCCGTTTTTCTGATTACTGATCTGGATCCGCCCGCCGTGTTCTTCAATGATTTTTTTGACTACTGGTAATCCCAGTCCGGTACCACCGGGTTTGTCTGTTACATAAGGGTCAAATGCATGTAATAACATCTCCTGACTGAATGTTTTGCCATTATTGCTTACGTAGATAAGGATGTGTTCGTTATTTAGCTCGGTTAGTACGCTGACTTCGGGTGAGATATCAGCCGTGGCTGCTTCCACTGCATTTTTTAGCAGATTATGAATAACCTGACGTAATGCCCCGCTGTCGGCGTTAACATTCATTGCTATCTTACTCAAATTAACCGCAAATGTACAATTACTACCTTCGTAAAGTACCAAAACCTCGCGTATTAATTCATTTAAATCAAGATTTGTGAATTTTAATGCTGGAGAGCGGGAATAGTTGCGGAATGCTTCAACCATATCTTTCATCGCTGCTACCTGTCGAATAATAGTATTGGTGGCGCGGTTGAGAATCTGGGCATCTGCTTCGCTGAGTTTGTCACTGAGTTTCCATGCCAGCCGTTCGGCAGATAATTGGATAGGTGTCAGTGGATTGCGGATTTCATGTGCCAGCCGTTGCGCAACCTCACCCCAGGCCGCTTCTTTTTGTGCGCTTACCAGAGCAGTGACATCATCAAATACCAGTATAGTGCCGCCGCCACTGTCTTTAGGTAGTGGTGTGGCTTTGCCAAGCAGTATCAGGGTTTCATCTTTGTGATTATAGGTGATTTGTGCTGGTTTGTTCTGGTGTTCCGTAGCCAGAATCTGCTGGAATACATCTGCCAGCATTGCTGCCCGTGGGCTTTGTTCGGCCAGCTGGTTTATGTTCTGTCCAAGAATTGAGTTCAGACTTTGCCCGAGAATGTTTTCGGCCATCTTGTTAAAAGTAATCAGGCAGTTTTCTGGATTAAGGGTAACCACGCCGGTAGTCAGGCTGTTGAGAATATATTCCAGATAATGTCTGGCTGCTTCCTGCTGCTCTCGTGAATGGCGCAGCTGGACTGTCATGTGATTAAACAAATCAGTTAGTTTACCCAGTTCGTCATTACGGTGAATGGTTTGCTGGACATCCAGATCACCTTTGGCTACTGCTCGGGCACCATCTGCCAGCGACAGAATTGGTGCAACAAACTGGCGTGCAAAATACAGGGCTACCAGTAAGGCTAAAACAATTGCCAGCAGGGTGGCCATCAATAGAGTGGCCAGAAAAAAGGTTTGTAAACTTTTTTTGGTAAAACTCAGTTCACCATATTTGGCGCGGGCAGCTTCAATCAGTGTGGCATCCTGCGCAACTTTGGGCGGAATGGGCTGACGGAAAAACAGGGCATTATCATTGTTGTGGCCCGGTAAAATCAGCCAGCCCTGAGCATAAAGGATGTTATTGATGCTTTCAATTTCCCGCACTGAACCTGTGGTATGTAACTGGTGTATCAGATTCTTGTTAAGTTCAGGTGTGGAAAGGTGCAGTGGATTATATTCGGCAACAAGCTGGCTACTGCGGAGATTGCGGATATTTAGCTGGCTAAACTGTTTGCTTTTGCCATTACTTTCGAGAACCGGTAAGAGTGGTTCTTCCATACCATCGGCGGCAATCAGGGCAATCTGGATATTGGCTGCCCGGCGGACACTATTGTCCAGTTCATAATCCAGAGCGGATTTACTCAGGCTGATACTGCGGTTGAGTGCTTCTTCAGTATCGTTACCAAACCATGAGTGAATGCTGTGTGAAATAAACTGTGCAGATACTCCAAACAGGAACAGACCAGGTAATACGGCCACCAGTGTAAACATAGAGGCCAGACGCATAGCAATTTTCGAACCGAATTCATGCCGGTGCCGGCTCTGTAATAGTTTCCACCAGTAAGAACCGGCCATTAATGTCAGTGTAAGCACCAATAATGAAGCAAAGCCAAATGCAAACCAGAAATATTGCGATAAAACACTGGTATTACCGGTAGCGACGGCCAGAACATACAGGGTGACTACACAGAGCACTGCCATGACCAGAATTAGCCGTCTCATTATGATTAATCCACGTTGATAACAAGACGATGCCAGCCAGAATCCAGTTGCCAGCTATGAGATGTTAGTGCATTGATTTGAAATGGTTTTGGTAGTTGGCTGATGCTCAGGCTCAGACGTACATCTGCACGGACTTCTCCTGCTGATACACCACTGAGTGCACCGCTGCTGAGTACACGCCAATTAGCTGCTGCGCCAATGGCTCTGAGTGCGGTATCAAGACTGTTGTATTCTGTAGAAAAAGTAGACCCCATACTGACACGATAGCGATTAGTAAGTGGATGAAAGGCCAGTTTGTACTGAATAAGATTATCACCGGCAATCAGATTGTTAATCCGGTTGCGGTAGGAAGCAAGTGTGGGAGAGGTAAGCTGATAGTTCAGGTCAAAGTTTAATGGTACACCCTGTGTCAGTGCCTGTTTTAGCTGATCGGGCAGCTGGGTATTAAAACGTGTATTGATGGAAAGCTGGCCATTGCTGGTAATGTAAGCCTGAGCACGTGTAGTGCTGATGCCCTCTGCCTTTACTACGGCAGTACTCAGGCAGAGGAGACAGGCAAAAAATAGACTAGATTTTATCGATAAGCGCGTAAAAAAAGCCATCTTGTTTGCTGTCCGGTAACAATACACGTGATTGACGCTGGCGGGCATCCGCATGTCGGGTTAAAAAATGGGTTAGCTGTTGCTGATTTTCTTCCATAAAAATCGAACAGGTGGCTAAAAGCAGGCGACCGCCTGATTTTAATGTCAGCCACAGGCTGTCCAGTAACGCTTCCTGCTGTAACGCAGTTTTCCGGCTATCCTGTGGCTGGCGTAGCCATTTGATGTCTGGATGACGTTTTACTACACCTGAAGCTGTGCATGGTACATCAGCCAGAATGGCATCAAAAGTGTTGTTATCATACCATGAGTGCAGCTCTTTTGCGTCAGCACAATGCAAGTGTGCTTGTTGCTGCAAGCGCTGCAGGTTGTCCTGTACGCGTTTCAGGCGCAAAGGATCAATATCCAGCGCGGTAACGTCACAGTCTGCCCATTCGAGTATATGTCCGGTTTTGCCACCGGGAGCAGCACAGGCATCCAGAATACGTTCGCCAGACTGCGGGTTAAGCATGGGAATAGCCTGCTGGGCACCGAAGTCCTGTACCGACACGTGGCCCGCTGCGAAGTCCGGCAGCTTCTGTACAGGTACTGCCTGTTGTAGCATGATGCTATGAGTATCCAGAATTCTGGCCGGAATGCCAGCAGCCGTCAGTTTCGTCAGATACTGTTCAGCATCCGTATAACGACGGTTGACCCGCAATGTCATGGGTGGATGTTGCGCCATGGCTGTGACCAGGTTGTGCCAGTGCTGGGGATAATGCTTTTTCAGGTAATTTAACCACCATGCAGGCAGGTTGTAACGCGCTTCATTCTGTTTAAGTGCGCTGGCCAGTAAGGTTTCGCGCTCACGCAAAAAGCGCCGCAACAAAGCATTAACCAGCTTCTGGTAACGGCCTCCGTGCAGCTGGCGGGCATGATTAACGGCTTCATTAACCACGGCATGGGCTGCATTGCGGGTAAAGTGCAGTTGATATAAAGCAATGACGAGAAGGTTGCCAATTTCTGCCGGTGGTAATGTTTTTGTCATTTGTTGCACAAGTTGTCGCAACATGCCTAAATGACGCAGACTACCATGACTGAGATCCTGCAAGGCACCTTTATCCGCAGCCGACAGTTCTGGATGCTGCATTACCTGAACCAGAACTTCGCTGAGATTACGTCCGTTTAATACTTCACCGATGGCGTGAGCCGCCAGTTGCTGGGCACGCGCCATACTCATGTATTGCTCTCCGCTGATGCCAGTACTATACCTTGCTGTAAAGTATTGCCAGCCTGAAAGGCGGTAACAGGCATGGCCTTGCTGCCAGCTTTCTGGATTTCCTCAATACTGATGGCGCCACAGCCGCAGGCAATAATCAGTTCATGCTCGTTACTATGCAGTACTGTGCCTGGTATCCCAGTATGCGAAGTGACTTGTGCGCGCCAGATTTTAAGTGGTTTGTCCTGCCAGACAGTCCATGCGCCTGGTACCGGATTAAAGGCACGAATTTTGCGGGCTATTTCCGTGGAGGGACGTGTCCAGTCGATTTGTGCTTCGGCTTTGCTTAATTTGCGAGCATAGGTTACGCCCGTTTCGCTTTGTGCCGTGGGTTGTAATCGGGTGATTTGTTGCAAATCTGCAACAATTGCATTCGCACCCAGATGCATCAGTGCATCGTGTACTTCAGCAGCCGTATCATCAGAATTAATGGTATAAATATGCCGGCTGATTACTGCACCCGTATCCAGACCAGCATCCATTTGCATAATACATACACCGGTTTCCTGATCACCAGCTTCAATAGCGCGCTGTATTGGTGCGGCACCACGCCAGCGTGGCAGTAGTGACGCGTGAATATTCAGACAGCCATATCTGGGAATATCCAGCACTGCCTGCGGTAATAATAATCCATAAGCAGCCACCACCATTACATCCGCATTCTGCTCTTGTAGTGTTGCCTGTGCTTCAGCCGTTTTCAGTGTGCTTGGCTGGATTACTGTGAGACCATGTGCCAGTGCAGCCTTTTTGACTGCGCTGGGCTGTAACTTTAATCCACGGCCACAGGGGCGATCTGGCTGGGTTAATACCAGCGGTACATCAAAACCGGCAGCAACAATAGCATCAAGGGCTGCGGCGGCAAAATCAGGCGTTCCAGCAAAAATAACAGAAGGCTTCATGCAATAGATCCACAAAAGACACCATCATTATCATTTAAAGATGGTGGTACAAATATCAGGGCTGACAACAGGGTTATTCACATTTTTTCGCGTGCGCGTTTTTTCAGTTTGGTTTTGATGCGATTCTGTTTCAATGGTGACAGATATTCGACAAATACTTTGCCGGCGAGATGGTCCAGCTCGTGCTGAATACAGATAGCCAATAGGCCATCCGCTTCTAGTGTGAATTTTTCACCATGTTCATCATATGCTTCGACAGTGATGCGCTCCGAACGGTGCACTAACTCATAAATACCGGGTACAGAAAGGCAGCCTTCTTCGTATTCAGTATCACCTTCTCTGGCAGTAATCACCGGATTGATAAATACGCGCAGTTCGTTACGTTCCTCGGAAAGATCCATCACCACTACACGTTCATGAATATTAACCTGAGTTGCGGCCAGCCCGATACCGCGTGCCTGGTACATGGTTTCGGCCATATCCTGCACCAGAGTGCGAATTCTGTTATCAAATTGAGTCACAGATTGCGCAACAGTGTGTAAACGCTCATCAGGATATTGTAAAATGTTTAATAGAGCCATTGTGTGTTTAATTCCTTGTTCAATTTGACCTGATTACATGATGGCAATATGGATTTTTTAAAGATTGTTGATATGGATTCAGGTAAACTGGCACTAATATCCATACTATGTCATACAACGACCATTTAAAACAGTAAGTTCACTAAGGATACTTTACATGCATAAACATATTATAACCCTGCTGTGTACGCTGGGTGTGGCAATCTCTACACCCGTAATGGCCAAATTGAAATTACGTCCGGATGCACCAGCACAATATGTAGTGAAAAACGGCGATACTCTGTGGAGCATATCCGGTAAGTATCTTTACAGTCCGTGGCAATGGCCACAACTGTGGGGTTCTAATCGTGCCCAGATTCAGAATCCACAGAAAATCTATCCAGGACAGGTTTTAAGCCTTCGTTATGTTGATGGTCAACCCCGCCTCGGTTTTGACAACAGTGGTGATATTCCAACTGTTAAGCTGCAGCCACGGGTGCGTAATATGTCTTCCGGTTATGGTATTAATACCGTAGATGTCGATTTTTACCGTATATTTATGCAGCATCCGCAGGTCATTAACAAAGAACAAACCAGAAAGGCACCACGTCTTGTCAAAGGGCCTGAAAGTCGCGTTATGTTTACAACAGGTGATCGTGTTTATGCTGATCGTACACTGGAAGCAGGCCGTTATTTGGTTTACCGGATTGAGAAAGATATTACTGATCCGGATACACATAAATATCTGGGGCAGCTGGTACGCTTCAGTGGTGAAGTGGCTACTCTGGCTGAACAAAATAGTGCTCTGGCTGAACGCAGTCCAAGTGATGCTGCCAGCTTGCCCAAAGATGAATATTATACGCGCTTGAATCCGCTGATTAAACTACCTACTCGTACCGCGCAGCCGTTGGTGGTTACCAATACTGCATCGGAAATTAATAAAGGTGATTATCTGTTAAAAATAACCGATGAACACGATTCGTTCCAGATGATGCCACACGCACCCAATACTCAGGTTAAAGGTAAAATCATTTCTGTTATGGACGGAACCGAAGAGGCAGGGGCATACCAGACAATTACCCTGAATTTGGGTAGTAATGATGGAGTCGATAAAGGTACAGTCGTGAGTCTGTATAAAAAGAGTCACCAACTTAAGGGCGGTATATCTACTGACCCTAAAGCATCGCGCAGCATAATTGGATACCTGAGTATTCCTGCTGAGGAGGTTGGTCTGGCGTTGATTTATCGTGTTAGTGACAAACTGTCTTCAGCTCTTATTATAGGTGCATCCAATCCTGTGAAAGTTGGGGATATGGTGATGAATCCTGGTCACGATCTGGATGATGTTACCGTTAATCGGAGCCATGTATCTAATTCATCAAAAGATTTGCGCTAACAGGTGTGGTAGCAGGTAAATTATAGACAACGGTAATTCATAAGAATGTTTGAGTTCCATATTGTTGATGAATTATTTTGAATATAAAGTGCGGATTTTTCCGCACTTTTTCTTTATGTGCTTGCTGGTAATAGGAACAGACTACTGTAGAAATAAATAGTAATACAAATATGGATAGTTAAAGTAGATCATGCTGGTGCCTACCAGACTGTTTTAATAACAGCAATGATTTCAGCGTAGAGTAGTGAAACAGAGTATTAAAATGGGTAAGCTAATTATTCTGTATAGAACGATTACTTGTGCCTAAAAGGAGTTTGATAGGAGCATGGCTTGATCATTGTGTAAAATTAAGATAAATTAGTTATCCTTTTGTTTGCTTCCATTGTAAATGTAACAATGGTTATTATTTTAGCGCTCTATTTGTTTCTATCATTTCACAGATACGTCAATCACATAGGTTTAATTTCTGGCTGAAATGTTTTAGAATATACGGTTTGTTTGACTAAATTTGCCAGATATAAGTTATCTGGATAAATGAGTATCTGTTGGGGATAGGTTTGATGCTGATGGCAGCTAACAAGTAGTTTGAATTTTAGCCGGATACATTGGCACATTCATGAAAGTATTCCTGTTTTTATCAATATATTGAACTGAAATTCATATTCAAAATGAATGTATACTAATCAGCTAATGTATTTTGATAAGCCTTAATCTCAGACTGGCAAATCACGGCTTCAGCTGGTTTGCAATATGTATAGCAGTAAGTCGTGATTGGCGGAAAACTGAGTGTGTTGGTTATATTTGCTTACACACAAATGTATTCATCATTTTGAATAATCCACCTTTTTCCTTATTACAATGCCAGCCTGTTTTCGTTTGTAATTTTTACTCGGGATAATATGAGCTGTTTCACTCCCATTGTTGAGAACCAGACTAGCCACAAACCATTATTCTATGCCAATGGTTTAACTCAGTATACGATATTGTGCGATTTTGACGGTACCATTAGTGAGAAAGATGTTACGGATACCTTACTGAACCATTTCGGCAATGAAAAATGTGCCTTATTGGAGCAGCAATGGTTGGATGGCATGATTGGTTCACGTGAATGTATGCGTCAGCAAATTGCTAATATACAAGCTAGCCAGGCAGAATTGGACAGTGTGCTGGCACAAATCAGAATTGATCCAGCATTTAGCGCATTTATTGATCTGGTGCGTAATGCACATTTAAATGTGCATATTGTCAGTGATGGGCTAGATTATGCAATTCGGACGATTCTGAAGCAATATAATTTTGATTTCTTGCCTATTTTTGCAAATCGTTTATTGCATGATCAGCGGCAGGGCTGGAAACTGGATTTTCCTTATGCCAATGAACACTGTCTTAAAGCCAGTGGCAATTGTAAATGTCAACATCGCCGACAGTTAGTTGGTTTTCAAAAGATTTTTTATGTTGGTGATGGTACTTCGGATTTTTGTGTGGCAGATAAAGTAGATTTGGTTTTTGCTAAAGATAAGCTAATTGATTTTTGTCAGCAGCAGGGCATTCGACACTATCCGATTAAGGATTTTAATGATGTTGTTGCCATTTTGCCTGACCTAATTACAGCACCAGCTGAAAATTACTGTCTGTCTCCTGCATAAGGCTTTAATAGCTGATTTCAAATTATGATTCAAGATTCTTCCTATTTTTTACCCGGTAATCGCAAAGGCGTGCTCCTGATTCACGGTTTAACCGGTACACCAAATGAGATGCGTATTCTGGCCAAAGGGTTGCATCAGGCCGGTTTTACTGTGTATGCAATGCAGCTGGCCGGTCATTGTGGTGATGAGGCTGATTTATGTCAGACCACGTGGCATGACTGGTATGCCAGTGTGCAGGAAGCTGCGCAGTTTTTACAGCAACATGTTGATTACCTATTCGTAGCCGGATTATCGATGGGCGCGCTATTGGCATTGAAGCTGGCTGCTGATCAGCCAGAGCTGGTAAAGGGTGTTGGTGTCTATGGGGTAACGTTTAGCTATGATGGCTGGTCTATTCCCTTCTGGGCAAAACAGCTTTTTGTTTTGTTACCCTTTTTAAAAAAATTACATTTATTTCAGAAAACCTCTTTTATTGAAAAGCCTCCATATGGGCTGAAAGACGAACGTATCCGTGCAACTGTCGCTGCCAGTATGTTCAGTGGCGACAGTGCCAGCGCTGGTCTGGCTGGCAATCCATTTCCGGCATTGGCGGAAATGCAGACACTGGCTAAACTGATGCGGCGGCAACTACCACAGGTAAAGGCCCCTTGTCTGATTATGCATTCCGGTCACGATGATATTGCCAATATCAATACCAATGCCCGTTTAGTAGAAAAGCATGTTAGCGGAACGACTCGATTTGTGGTGCTGGATGACAGTTATCATCTGATTACTATTGATCGGCAGCGGCGCGAAGTTATCAACCAGTCAGTTGCCTTTTTTGAAAATATTGCTCAGTCAGCTTAAGTGAATACTCATCTTATAGCAGAAAGAAATATTGTATGACCCTGATTGTGTTCATGTTGTGGTTGGCCAACGTTTGTTTTGATACGCTTGGACAAACTGCATTTAAATATGCAGCCATAGCGCCGAATAATCGTGATGGCTGGTATTACTGGGTCGACCTGTTCAGTAATTACTGGTTATGGATTGGCATCGGTTCCTATGTCGCTGAATTTTTATTGTGGTTGGCGTTTTTAAGTCAGGTGCCTTTGTCACAAGGTATATTACTGGGTTCAATTAATATTATTGTACTGATGCTGGTTGGACGTGTGCTGTTTCAGGAAAAACTTACTCGTTTTCGGCTGATTGGCATGTTCTGTATCACCATCGGGGTAGTACTGGTGGGAGCGTCATAATGCGTAAATTTTATTTAATTGGTTTTGCGCTCTTATTATTGTTCGATACGCTAGGGCAAAGCAGTTTTAAACTAACTGCTATTCATGCCCAGCCCCTAGAGGCAAGTTTAGACTGGATTATCCGGGTATTTACTCAGCCATGGGTCTATATTGCCATTGCAGGCTACATTGGGGCATTTTTTACTTGGATGATGTTACTTAAGAAAGCCCCAGTTGGCCCGGCGTTTGCTGCTTCGCATCTGGAAGTAGTGACGGTTATGGTGGTTTCAGCTTTTCTGTTTCATGAACATATCACTGCTATACGTATTATTGGTGCAGTATTTATTGTGGCTGGCATCATCTTTTTGGCTCTGGCTGAAAAAGAAATCATCCAAACTGAACACAGCAAAGATGATGAAGCGTGTTAAATTTTATGGGTCTGAGTTTTAGTGCTATTTATGCCCAGCTATTATGAAAATCCGCCTACTGCCGGTTTACCATTGAAATGGCGTGACTGGTTGCCGACACAGCAATCACTGTCAGACAGTGTCAGTGCACAATTAAATTTGTCGCCATTGCAGGTTACCTGTTCCGGTACGGCCGCGCTGATTATTGCCTTAACCACGCTGGCACAACAACATCCCCAACGCAAAACCGTAATTGTTCCGGCATACACCTGTCCACTGGTAGCTTTAGCCATTCACCATTGTGGTTTACAGATACAGCTATGTGATTTAAGGCCAGACAGCATTGATCTGGATATTGCACAACTTACTACCCTGTTAAATGAGCATGTATTGGCTGTCATACCCACTCATCTGGGTGGACGGGTAACGGATGTAGATACCGTTAAACAACTGGTACAGCCACACCAGATTAGCGTAATAGAAGATGCGGCGCAGGCATTGGGTGCTGAAGTGGGCAAGTATGGCGATGTTGTATTGTTTAGCCTGGCGGCCGGTAAAGGGCTAACCATGTATGAAGGAGGTTTACTAACCGCAGCTGATACACAGTTACGCCGCAGTTTACAAACCACCGCCGACAGGTTATTACCATTGCAGCTTAAATGGGAAGCACTGCGAACTCTCGAGCTTTTAGGGTATACCGCCTTATATAATCCTACTGGGTTGCACTTTGCCTATGGACACGGCCGGCGCAAAGCCCTGCGTCGGCAGCAATGGGTTGCAGCAGTAGGCGATGATTTTGATTTTGCTATCCCTTTGCATCGGGTTAGCCGCTGGCGTCAGAATGTCGCTGCGAATGCCTTACAGCGCTTACCGGCATTTTTACATACCCTGCAACAACAGGCGCAGCAACGTATTCAACAGTTGCAGAGCATTACCGGCGTACAGGTGATTATTGACCAGCATGGTCAGGGAGTATGGCCATTTCTGATGGTGTTATTGCCCACCGGCCAGCACCGCGATGCAGTATTAAACCAATTATGGGCTAGTCCTTTAGGCGTAACCCGTTTATTCATCCATACACTGGCACAATACGATTACTTGCGCCCGATTGTGCCTACTATGGCCACGCCAAATGCTGAAGATTTTGCTGCACGTATGTTAACCATTACCAATAGCCCATGGCTGACCGATGCACAATTTGCCCGAATAGGTGAAGTTATTCAAGATGCCGTTTGCTGATGTTGAGCTAAAGCAGTGAGCAGCTGCTGGTTAACAGCATGGTGTTGTTGCTGCCATGCAGCCAGCGTGACTGCCGGAATCGGTTCCTGTTTGTCCATGGCGCTGAGCAGACGTTTGAGCCGGCTGGTGTATTGCCATTGAGAAACTTCTCCGGTAATGTCACTACCAATAATGCGCTGATTCAGAGCAGCAATGACACTCAATAGATGCTCTAGCTGCATACGACCCTGATCCCAGTTGGTTTGCACCACATCCTTACTCAGCACATCCTTATCAATTGAAACATATACTGATTCACTGGTTTGTTGCTGTGCATGAATAAATGCGCTAACCAGCTCTTCTGGTGAAGCAAAGGCACGAAAAGCCTGTTGTAGGCCGATTTTTTTTGCCCAGCCAACCTGAACATCCATACACCAGTAAGTTAATTTACCTTGAAATAATGGCGCCAGTCGGTTTTCCCAGCAGTGAGCAAGGCCAATATCATTTGAAGTAATACCCAGTACATGTACGTGGCTGACAAAAGGCAATTGCGCCACATAGCTTACCCATGAGCCACAATGAATCCCAAACAGATAGCGCATATTGTCTGGATGATTGTCAAAAATAACTATCTGTATTGGGTTAGCAGCACTGAAATATTGCTGTAAACGTTTAATCAGTAATAGTGAAACATGGTGGTAATCGCCGCTACCCATCAGTACCGTACCATAGCACGCTGGTAACTGTCGTGCCAGTTCTGCCTGTAACTGTTTGAATTTGGCTTGTGAACAGCCAAAACGAATAGCTTCCTGCCATTGCCCCAGTTCAATTCTGAAAGCATCTGCTATTGTGCCCGTACTGTGGTCAAAATCCAGAATTACCGGTTTATTCATGTGTTTTACTATCCTGACTATGTTGCTTACTGGCTTCCTGCCAAGTTTTGTCCTGCTCAAAGCGGCTACTGATCTTGGATAGTAAGGTTCTTAAAACCGGGTTACGTACATAGACCATATGCTTGGTAAAAGTGAAATGTGCGCCTAAGGATGCTTTCACTTGCGGATCAGTCCAACCGGCTACATAAAAATCCAGTCCGTGCTGTCTAGCGTAATCCAGATTATAAAACCAGCTCAGATAATACAGATTCAGCTTCCGAGCCTGTGGATAAACAAAGCCAATATATTTATCTACCAGCATATTATTGAGAACAAAACAAATATTGTATCCAATCAATTGCTGTTGATAATGATAGGTAAAAATTCGGGCTTGATTGCTGCTGTCCTGCAACAGACGCACAAAAAATTCCCGGGTTAATAAATCAAAATGAATTTCACTTTGATTGTAAACATTCAAATATAACTGATAAAACTGCGCTAAAACGTCCTCATCCTGAAAATACGCATCACCGCTGCGTAGACAACCAGTTTCAACCAGTGACTGCGTTTTCAACTTACGTCGAAAATTTTTGCGGCGTTGATAAGATAAGCGGCTCAGATATTCGTCAATATCATTAAAATCAATAGGCACCCACGCTAAAGCCTGACCTTCCACTGCAATAAATCCCTGTTGCTGCAATGATTGAATCAGTGTGGCTGCGTAATCATTTGCCTGAGTATCCAGTAATGGTGACTGTTGCGGAATATCTTTCACAATCAGCAGCGGGTATTTTTTGCCATAATTCTGCTTTATTTCTAAAGCTAATTGCTGTGCTGATTGGTGCTGAGTGAACAAAGCATATTCAGATACCGTTGTGCCAATAAAACAGGTAAGAGGTTGCAGAAACCGTTGCCACCAACGAAATAGTGGCCAATGACGAATTTTTTGCTGAAAAGCAGAATCAGCGGTAGTGAGTAAATTAAAGCGTGCAGCAAAAGCGGGTACATCACTCGTTAGTTGCCATGCAGTAAAATCTTTTGGAGGACTGGCCAAAAAAGTTTCGACCAGTTCATCCGGTTCCAGTTGAGTCAGATAATTCATAAAATCCTATACGGCAGCAGGCTTAAATACCAGCCGAGCTGCCATCTTACGTGGCTTAAACGTTTAATTCTTTTTTAGCACGCGTAATCAATTGATCCAGTAATTCAATACCTTGATCAATTTCCTGTTTCGTAATATGCAATGATGGGGCAAAAGTAATCACATTCTTGTAATAACCGCCAATATCCAATACCAGCCCCATTTTCTGGCCTTGCCAGTCGAGATCGCCAGACATACCGATATCTACCATCTTGTCTACCAGCGCCTTATTTGGTGTAAAGCCGTCTTCAGTACAGATTTCGGCACGCAACGCCAGTCCCAGACCATCTACTTCACCGATTTCCTTATGGCGCTGTTCCAAAGTTTTCAAGCCTTCAAGGAAATAGGCACCGCTTTCCATAACCATTTTCTCATAATCGGTTTCTGCCATCATTTTGAATACTTCGAGACCCACGGCTGTACCCAGCGGATTTGAAGCAAAAGTAGAATGAGTAGAACCAGCAGGGAATACCTGCGGATTAATCAGCTCTTCCCGTGCCCACAAGCCACCGAGTGGATTCAGACCATTGGTCAATGCTTTAGCAAACACCAGCATATCTGGTTGTACATCAAAGTGTTCAATCGACCATAACTTACCAGTGCGATAAAAGCCCATCTGAATTTCATCGACCACCAGCAAAATACCATATTGATCCAGAACTTTTTTCAGTCCTTTAAAATAGTTACGTGGTGGCACAATATAACCACCCGTACCTTGCAGCGGCTCTATATAGAACGCCGCATATTCGGCCTGACCTGCTTTCGGATCCCACACACCGTGGTATTCCGTTTCAAACAAACGGGCGAAATCAGCTACCAGATGTTCTCCATATTCCTCTGCTGTCATACCTTTAGGCCGACGGAACGGATAAGGAAACGGAATAAACATTGCACGGTCAGCAAAATGACCATAGCGACGGCGATAGCGGAAGCTTGAAGTAATAGAAGATGCACCCAGCGTACGACCGTGGTAGCCACCTTCAAACGCAAACATCAATGACCGGCCTTCAGACGCATTACGGATAATTTTCAGTGAATCCTCAATACACTGAGAACCGCCAACATTAAAATGAACCCGACCATCACGCCCAAATTTGCGCTTCATATCCTCAGCAATAGTTTTTGCCAGCTCAATTTTGGTTGGATGCAAATACTGGCTTGCACACTGCGGCAAAGTATCTACCTGCTGCTTTAACACCGTATTCAAGCGTTCATTAGCATAACCAAAATTACAGGCCGAATACCACATCTGCAAATCCAGATAGGGCGTGCCATTTTTATCATACATATAGCTGCCTTCGCAGCCATCAAAAATTTTCGGCGGATTAACATAATGTACCGTATCACCAAAAGAACAATACTTTGCTTCATCTGCGAGCAACTGCGCATCATCCCGACGATTTTCAATTGTTTGAGCACTTGGCTTACTCATCATTAATTCCATTCTTTCTAAATAAAAAGCTTATAAAAAAGTGCATAATTAATACTATTATATCCTGCTAAAGCATAAAATCTGTAGAAAACAATACCCTGATAGCCATATAAAACCATTAACTGCTACAAATTAAATTATCTTTGCATTTAAATCATAAGCATAAAATTCAAAAATACAGCATATTCAACAGCCATAACAGAATAAATCATCTGCAAATATATATCCTCACCAAATTTTATGCTTCACAACGATTAACATAATCAAATTAAAAACAGCAAATTGTATGTTGTAGAGTAAAACCAGTTTTTTTACTAATATTTCTCAATCAGTTAAACTTAAACCTTAATAAACACGCAATTAGCCCGGCTGCAATACGTCCGCATACTAATACACCTATGAACACAGAACCTAACCGTATCCCCCATCCACGCTGGCTATTATTTGCCCTGGCAGTTGGTGGTTTTGCCATTGGTACTACCGAATTTGCCACTATGAGTGTTTTGCCTTATATCGCCAGCGGCTTAAATATCAGTGAACCCACAGCAGGGCATCTAATCAGTATTTATGCCCTTGGTGTTGTCGTTGGAGCACCCGTTATTGCCATATTTGGTGCGCGCTTCAGCCGGCGTAGCCTGTTACTGGTGCTCATGGCATTTTTTGCTTCGGCACATCTGGGCACCATGCTCGCCCCCAACTACAACAGCATGATGCTATTTCGCTTTTTAAGTGGCTTACCACATGGCGCTTATTTTGGTGTTGGCGCGTTGGTTGCCGCTGCCATGGTACCACCAGAAAAAAGAACACAGGCTGTTGGATTAATGATGATAGGCTTAACCATAGCCACCACCATCGGCGTACCCTTAAGCAGCTGGCTGGCTCAGGCAGTAGGTTGGCGCGTTGTCTTTCTCATCGTAGCCTTACTGGCTGCGACCACTGTCATCTTGGTGGCTCTTTTTTTGCCACCAAACTGCATGCAGGGTAGCGGTAGCAATGCCGTACGGGAACTCAGCGCGCTCACCAATCGTCAAATCTGGCTGACGCTGGCCATAGGCGCCATCGGCTTTGGCGGCATGTTTGGCATATATGCCTACATGGCCTCAACCCTAGAAAACATTACCGGCATGTCACCCAAAAGCGTGCCATTGGTTATGTGTTTATACGGCGTAGGCATGACACTAGGCAACATCATCATACCGCGTCTGGTTGGACGCCATGTGATGTCAGGATTAGCATGGTTACTGGCATGGTCGGCTATCATGTTAGCCTTATATCCCTTTGCTCTACATTATCCATACTGGATATGCATACAAGTCGTTCTCATCGGCATGAGCGGTGCCGTAGGTACATTGTTACAAATTCGTCTTATGGATGTAGCCAAAGATGCCCAAACTCTGGCCGCAGCACTGAATCACAGTGCCTTCAACGCCGCCAATGCCCTGGGGCCTTATTTGGGTGGTTTAACGATTGCCGCAGGTTGGGGCTGGAGCAGCACCGCATGGGTTGGTGTTATGCTGGCAATAATTGGCTTAATCGTATGGTGGTTTACCGTACGTGACGAACAGCGTACTAATGCCAAAAGCCAGCTGCCACGATAATTCGTTCCATATCCTCAATAGGACAGATGGACATTCTGTCCAAAAATTAGTCAGATTACACAAAAATGAATATCTGAATAAAAGTACAATGTAAAAACGCGTAACTCAAGTTGCAAATGGCTGTTATCATTAATATTCTGTTTATATAGGTAAAAGTAGTTTAACTATTAACAAACCAACCGGCAAAGGGTGGTAATTATGACTGATAAACAGTTGCAACCAGAGATAGAAACGCCTGATACCGAGCAAGCTGAAAAACAAAGCAATATCTGTACCGACAAAAATAGCAAACACAAAAAGCTCACCAAAAAGAAATACTACAAAGAGCTGGAAAAACTTCAGGGTGAAATGGTTGCCCTGCAAGAATGGGTAAAAGCTTCTGGGCAAAAAGTTTGCATCATCTTCGAAGGACGTGATGGTGCAGGCAAGGGTGGTGCGATTAAAGCAATTACCGAAAGAGTCAGTCCACGCATATTTCAGGTAGTAGCCTTACCAGCACCGAGTGAACGCCAGAAAACACAAATGTACATGCAGCGTTACATTCCCCATTTACCTGCAGCCGGCGAAGTTATCATCTTTGACCGTAGCTGGTATAACCGTGCCGGTGTAGAGCGTGTTATGGGATTTTGCACAGAACAGGAAAGCAAAGAATTTCTCGAAATCATTCCTTTTATGGAAAAGGCTATCATCAATTCGGGCATCATCCTGCTCAAATACTGGCTTGAAGTAAACATGGAAGAACAGCACCGACGCATGCTTGGTCGGATTAATGACCCGCGTAAAATCTGGAAACTCTCTCCCATGGATATCAAATCTTACAGTCGCTGGTACGACTACTCCCGTGCCCGTGACGAAATGATTATGGCTACCGATACCTCATGGGCTCCATGGTATGTTGTCGATTCCAACGACAAAAAGAAAGCGCGTTTGAATATCATCAAACACATACTCAGCGAAATTCCATACAAAAAAACACCACGGAAAAAAGTCGAACTACCAAAGCGGCAGGATAAAGGCGATTATCAGGAACCCAATTACCCTTATCGTTACATTCCGGAAAAATACTAAATACATCACCAGCCACACTGGCTGGTGTTTTTTCAACTCTTAATACCTATCCTGAACTACTTACGAAAATCACCCCATAACACCTGCATCGCAGCAATTGCCGCCAGCGAAGCCGTTTCCGTACGCAATACCCGCGGCCCCAGACTGATAGCAGCGAAACCATGTTTAATTGCCAGCTCCTCCTCAGCATTACTTAACCCGCCTTCCGGGCCAATTAACAGCGTTACCGCCTGTGGCTGTGCAAACTCAGTTAATGCCTGTGGTCGGCATAAACTCATCAGCAGCTTTAAATCATCAGTAGCCAAACCAGCCAATGCATTAGCCAAATCCACCACCGGCCGAATTTCTGGCACCATCGTCCGCCCGCATTGTTCACATGCACCAATCGCAATATCCTGCCAGCGTTCCAGCTTTTTCAACGCCCGTTCACCACTTAAACGCTGACTACTACGTTCCGTCAGCACCGGCTGAATCAGCGTAACTCCCAATTCCACAGCTTTCTGGATAGTCATATCCATCCGTTCACTGCTTGAAACTGATTGTAGCAACGTAATCGCCAATGGAGACTCAAGCGTAACAGTCTCACTGCCACGGATCAGCACATCCACATTTTTCTTACCCATAGCTGTAATTTCAGCTTGGTAAACAGTACCAAGACCATCAAACAATTCAATCAGCTCACCCGGCTGGCAGCGCAAAACCTGTACATGGCGCGCAGTTGCATCCGGTAAAGAAAATGTCTCTGAATGACAAATACTAGACGGAACATAAAAACGAGGCATAATAATGAAAAAATCCAATAATAATCAAACAAGCCAAATAGCAAGATTAGAAATTAATAAAATAAGCTGCTTCCTGATTAAACCAGCCATAACCACAATCAGCAATTTATCAGTTTTATTTATCGACAAATATAAAATTCTGCCATACAGTCATTTATTGTTTCAGATAGAAATAAAAATAAAAGCACTAGCAAATAAGACAGCAACCATACTGAAACAGCAAAGCCATAATTTAGTAATAGGCCTGTTTATAAGTAACAGCATAGACAAGCTTAATGAGATATAGAAGTAACATATATAGAGTTACCAAAATCATAAACTATACAGCTGCAACATATAAGTCGAGACGCGACAACTAAAACAGAGATATGGCATAGATAAAAAGCAGCCGATTAATCAGAAATACAGGAATAGCAGATTAACTAGTACTAAGGAATGACTGAGTAAAGAGAAGAATTTAAATAGACAGGCGTAAAAAAGTCAAAAGCACTAAAAATAAAATCTTAAAAAACAGTCATATGATGAAATAGTGAAAAATAAAAGGATGAAGTAGTTGACAGAGGTTTAGGTGAGGCGTATAGTTCGCCTTCTTCGCTGATGACGCGACACGAAACGAACTAAACAGTTTAAAGTAGAACGCAGTCGAAAG
>NZ_JAAEDQ010000018.1:0-27060 GCF_013344965.1 Snodgrassella sp. ESL0253
ATAGGCAGCGCCCAGCAGGCAGGCGAGTGGCAGTACAACGACCTCAACCAGCTAATCAAATGGGGAGAAGGCAAACAGCAGACCAGCTTAACCTATACCGCCAATGGTCAACTGTCTACAGAAGAAAATGCCAATAAAAAACTCAGCTACAGCTACAACGCAGCCGAACGCCTGAGCAAAGTCAGCAACGACACAAGCGAGCTGGCCAGCTACGAATACGACCCGTTTGGCCGGCGTATCAGCAAAACCGTAAACGGCGAGACCACCTACTATATCTACAGCAGCGAAGGCCTGATAGCCGAACTGGATCAAAATGGCAAAATGCGCGTAGCGTATGGTTGGAAGCCAGACAGCGACTGGGGTACCAGCCCCTTATGGCAGGCCAACCTGAACGAAGGTCAGACCCTGAAAAATGCCAGCTATCACTACCTGATAAGCGATCATCTGGGCACCCCGCAACTGGCTATAAACAGCGCCGGAGAACAGAGCTGGAAAATCAATAGCGATGCGTTTGGCAACAGTGAACTGGAGGCAAACAACCAGATCACCATGAACCTGCGGTTTCCGGGACAGTACTACGATGCAGAGACCGGACTGTCATATAACTATTTCCGTGATTACGATGCAAAGACTGGGCGGTATATCCAGAGTGATCCGATAGGGTTGGCGGGAGGAATAAACACCTATGGTTATGTAGGTGGGAATCCGCTGGTATACAGTGATCCGACTGGGGAGATTGCTCCAGCGGTAGTTGCAGGAGCAGGAGTTGCAACAGCAGGGATACGACTATGTGCAGCTAATCCAGCTTGCAGATATCTGGCAAAAGAAGCAATCAGATGGGGTATTAAAAGTTTACTTAAGCCTTTACCTACAGTACCTACGCTTAATGATAATAAAATATCGGATGGTGAGAAATGTAAGACTAAAGATGTTGAGATAAGTGATGCAAATATAGGAGGAGCACCAAATCCGCCTGATCCTGATGATAAATCAAAAGATAAACGTCCTAAAGATGAGCTAGAAGATGATCCAGAAGATATCCAAGATCTGATTGATGCTGCTAATAAAGCTATAAATAAACACGGATTATCCGCGGCTGCAAGAGGTTTTGATAAGCATTCAGGAAGACCGGGCGGGACATATGAACCATTAAAAGGTAATGTATCTCAAAAAAATGCAGCGGCAGAGAATTTTGTAAAATATGTGTTGAAAAATAAAAATACTGTGAAAAAGAATTTGTCTAGAGGCGGTACAGAATATCGTTTACCAAACGGTAAAGGAGTTCGCTATAATAAAGATGGTTCATTTTCTGGTGTATTAGATCCAAAATGGGAGTAATATTCTATGAAATCAGATTTTCAAATTGATTATTTCAGTGATAGTAAATACGAGTATTTAACTATTGAAATTTCTTTCAAAGGACAAATTTTATGTCAATTAAATAAAGATAAAGGAGTTGATAATATTGAAATAGAGTTCTTTTATGATTCCCGGTTGCTAGAAGAAGAAACTATATTTAAATTTCCTTTAGATGAATTTCTTGATGTGTTAAATATAGTAAAGAAAGATCTTATCTCTATAAAATAATATGTAATGTAAAAGTCGAGATAAGACCAAGTAGTCATGTATTCTCTAGGGCATTTTATAAGTTAAATATAGGATCTAAGGGATATGAAAAAAATTAATAATATTGGTCTAGGTACGGTTGAGTTTATAGAATATGGTTATAATTTTTCTTTAGAATTACTCAGTGTATATAATCAAGGCGAATTTATGGGAAAAATAATATGTAAAGGAAGATATTCTAAATCGAATAAGGTCTGAGCTAAATATAGATATGCTTTTTGATGTAGTTATTCGTTTAGAAAATGATGAATATCCTGTAATGCGGTTAAAACCCGATGTATTGAAATTCATAGCAAATATCAGTGCTGATATAGATTTTAATGTATACTGATAAAAATATGCATTTCACAAATTAGTAAATCAATTGTCCCACTTTTTAAAAAAAGTGGGACAATTGATTGCTACTATGTTGAAATAGATGATGTAAATATAGGAGGAGCACCAAATCCGCCTGATACTGATGATCAAGATAATGGGAAAGATAAACCTAGAAATTTACAAAAAGTAAAGAATAGCTATTTGAAGAAAAAAGGCATGATCCACATGAATTTAAGGCAGACAATGTAGGTAAAAAGGATCTGTCTAAGTGGGATATATATTAATAAAGATACCAAAGAGTTATGGATATTTAGGAAGGGTGGAGCTGGAAAAGGTATTCCAACTAGTTATTATTTATAGGAGTTTGTAATGGAACAAACGACAGTAATGGTAGAATTCGCTATGTGCGGAGAAGAATTTAATCCTGATGAGGTAACAAAATTGCTAGGAATTTTGCCCACAGAAACCAGAATTAAAGGAAGTATGACAGACGGACAATACCATCCAGCTATAGAAACAACTTGGTGTCTGCGTAATTATGAAAATTCAATAAATGATTTAGATCAGCAATTATGTCAAATAATTAATGGACTTAAAGATAAAACTGAAATATTACTCAAATTAAAGAAAGAATATAATTTATATTATATGTTTATTATAGTTGCTTATATCTATAATGATATTGAATCAGATATTTACCTAAAAAGAAATACTTTAGATTTTATATCTCTTTTAGATGCTAAATTAACTATAGAAATAGATACAGATACAGATACAGATACAGATACAGATACAGATACAGATACAGATACAGATACAGATATATATTAATTAAATATAATCTTATTGTTATTTAAAAAATGCTATAGATATTAAAAAATTTTAGTCAATACGAAATCCCAGCTTTTAAGTTGGGATTTTTGTTAAAAATTATATTAAAATTAATATATATTATATTTATATTTTATTAAATTAATTATTCTTTGGAAATAATTGATAATTTCAAAGATTAATTTATTTTAAATAAAAACTAAAATGCAGTCGAACGCCTGAGCAAAGTCAGTAACGACACAAGCGAGCTGGCCAGCTACGAATACGACCCGTTTGGCCGGCGTATCAGCAAAACCGTATACGGCGAGACCACCTACTATATCTACAGCAGCGCAGGCCTGCTAGCCGAATTGGATCAAAATGGCAAAATGCGCGTAGCGTATGGCTGGAAGCCAGACAGCGACTGGGGTACCAGCCCCTTATGGCAGGCCAATCTGAACGAAGGTCAGACCCTGAAAAATGCCAGCTATCACTACCTGATAAGCGACCATCTGGACACCCCGCAACTGGCTATAAACAGCGCCGGAGAACAGAGCTGGAAAATCAATAGCGATGCGTTTGGCAATAGTGAACTGGAGGCAAACAACCAGATCACCATGAACCTGCGGTTTCCGGGACAGTACTACGATGCAGAGACCGGACTGTCATACAACTATTTCCGTGATTACGATGCGAAGACTGGGCGGTATATCCAGAGTGATCCGATAGGGTTAGCGGGAGGAATAAACACCTATGGTTATGTAGGTGGGAATCCGCTGGTATACAGTGATCCGACTGGGGAGATTGCTCCGGCGGGTAGTTGCAGGAGCAGGAATTGCAACAGCAGGGATACGACTATGTGCAGCCAATCCAGCTTGCAGATATATGGCAAAAGAAGCAATCAGATGGGGTATTAAAAGTTTAATTACACCCCCAATATTTAATGATAAAGCAGATGATGACTGTAGAGATGAGAATGTAGAAATAAATGACGCAAGTAGCCATAATATAATAGGAGGGGGCACCCAATCCGCCGGATCCTGATGATAAGCAAAACAATAAAAATTCTGAAAGAAAATTACCTAAAACAAAAAAAAAGAATTAATAGAATATTTTAAAAAAACAATTGTTTACAAGGAATTCTGATAGTGCGAGTGGTTATGAAAAATGGGTTAGAAATTCTGATCAATCAAAAGTTTGGATAAAACCAAATGGAGAAGTAATTAGGCTTCAAAGAGTCTGGAGAAAAGATGGGTTGAAAAAGTATAATGAAAGACAAAATTACTGGGGTGAGAGATTAGAGGATCAATCTCATTCAACAGGACATTTTGTAAAATAAATTATGAGGGTAAAAAATGAAAAAGATAGAAGATGTAGGCTTAGGAGATATTAAAATACTAGAATATGGTAATGATATCTCATTTGAATTGACAAGTGTGTATAACAATGGTGAGACTATAGGTGAAATTATATGCAAGAATGTCAAATATATTTCAATAAAAAATGACGACTTTGATGCAGGCGATGGTTTCCAAGGTAGTTATATACCTATAATTATAGTTCAAAATTTGGATAACATTTTAACGGACGAGCAATTTATATATTTTTCAAATCACTCTACTGATAAAATTAAAGGATATATGATGACATTTGGAGAATTCTCAATTCAATGTAAAGTTATTTGTCTTGATATTATATTTAATATTTCGGAAAAATTTAAAGATATAATTATTGACGAATAAATTAATATTAAATTTTAACAAAAGCTTTAAACTTAATTTCAAAGTTAAAGCTTTAGTTGTAAACTGATTTAGTTTGCTGAAGTGTTAAAAAATTATTTTCATTGAAACCAAAACACTGGGCAATAATGTTGAATACAGCTACAACGATGCCAACCAGCTGATAGAACAGAAACAGACCAATGGCAATCGCATACAGTATCAATACGATGCAGCCGGCAACATCAGTCAGCAAAGCTACATTGCCGCTGGACAAGACAATGTCGAACAGACGGTCCGCTATCAATATAACGCCAACAACCAACTGATAGACGTACAGCAGCGCAGGCCTGATAGCCGAACTGGATCAGAATGGCAAAATGCGCGTAGTGTATGGTTGGAAGCCAGACAGCGACTAGGGTACTAGTCCCTTATGGCAGGCCAACCTGAGCGAAGGTCAGACCCTGAAAAATGCCAGCTATCACTACCTGATAAGCGACCATCTGGGCACCCCATAGCTGGCACTAAACAGCTATGGAAAACAGAGCTGGAAAATCAATAGCGATGCGTTTGGCAACAGCGAACTGGACGCAAACAACCAGATCACCATGAATCTGTGGTTTACGGGACAGTACTATGCTGCGACCTGACTGTCATATAACTATTTCCGTGATTACAATGTGAAGACTGGCTTGTATATCCAGAGTGATCCGATAGGTTGGCAGGTGGAATAAATACTTGTGGTGATGTAAATAATGATACGTTAAAAATTATTGATTCACTGGGATAAAGAAATTATTATATAGTAAATGAAAATAGTGTATTAATTGAGTTAAGTATTAGTACGGATATACGTTCAATATCCTTCGTCTCATTTTAAATGAGGTGAAAAGACTTTGATTAGACTCATTAGATCTATTTTTTCATTGCATGGCATTCTGTCGAGTCTGACAGGATAAGGATGCAAGTAATAAATTGAGTAAATGGTATGCTAGAATAAAAGAAAATTTTGATTATATTAAAAGGACATGTTGGAATTTATGGGTTGGATAAAAGGTTTTCTCACAAGCAAATGGTTAAAGATAAAAATGAGTATCTAAAAGTAAACGATTATGGATTAAATTGTGCTGTTAACATCAGTTGTCTAGATAGGTATGAGAAATTTATTAATCCTGATCTTCAGAAAATGATTGTAGTATTAGAAAATGAGGGATATTTATAATGATAAAATTTTATATACAATTATTATGTTTATATGGATTTTTTCTTTATGGATGTAATCTTTTGGATTCAACAAAAGTTTCATATTATGAAAAATATACAGATATTTTACCTGATAATGGCGTGAATAGCTGGTTACCAGAAAACTTTCCACAAGAATCCAGAAATATTTATGTTAAAACTGATGTTGAAACAAATGCACTTGAAGTTTATTTTACCTTAAATAATAAAATAGAAAACAAAGGACAATTATATTTAAATGGTATTCAGATGGCACAATTAAAGAAAATCGATAAAACAATAGATAGAGGGTGGTGTATGTATTCAGAATATAATATTTGGAAAGAGCCACGCCAGAATTGGTATGTTATAGGTGAATTATCTGCAAAAAACAGATATATACTTGTGTTTGCGCATACTATAGCTCCTAATTTATGCAAAAAATAGAATAGTATAAAAACTAATCGATAAAATCAAAGTATAAATAATAAATTAATATTCACATATGATAGAAATTTTAGTAAACATATAATAGTAATCAGATTTTTATAGATATTTTTAATTTATCTCCTTTTTCTACGCTTAGAACAATAACCTGATTAAAAAATTAGGATACTGGGCAGTGATATTGAATACAGTTGCAACAATTGAAAGCATTCCATAGCGATACGTCTGGCAATAGTGAACTGGATGTAAACAACCAGATAACCATAAACCTGCGGTTTCCGGAACAGTACTATGAGACAGAGACCGGACTGTCATATAACTCTTTACGTGATTACGATGCCAAGACTGGACGGTATATTCAGAGTGATCCGATAGGATTGGCTGGGGAAATATATACCTATGGTTATGTAGGTAGGAATCCACTGGTATACAGTGATCCGGCTGGGAAGATTGCTCACGTAATGATACCTGTGGCAGTAGCTGCTGCATTCGCTGTAGCTGCATGTATAGTGTCTCCTGTATGTAATAAATCATTGCCAGATGCGCAATTTGGTTTATATTCAAATATAAGTAGTTGAATATTTGGAGTAATTGATGAATTGCCATATATTAATTCAGAAGACCATCCGGATGAAGCAGAATTGATTAGGCAATGTTCTGAAAAAAAGGGTATTGGCATGATGTAAACGATAGAGGAACGCGTTGTAAACGACTAAAACATGATATTCATTGTTTAATAATGTGCATAGGAATAAGGACGCTGGAGAGAGTTCAATATAACGAGGGAGGATGAGAGTATAGGAAAAGATACAATATGATTTTAAATGCTTTGAGAAGTTTAGTGCAGGCAGCTCAAGATAATGAATGTGATTATGATTCAGAAACGGATGAAATATAGGCAATGTCATGGAGAAAAATAGGGAATAAAAAACCAGTCCCAGATCATTTAAAAAGTGAGTATAATTAAATTTATCTTCTTACATTTATTTTTATAATTAAATTAATAGAGTAAATATGAATGATATGATAATACCAGAATGTTTGGCTAAAAATGATTACTTCACAGCTAATGTTGCATGTATGGATGATTATGGTGTATTTATTATTATTTATAGGTTGGATACATTTGAATTTTATACTTCTTTTAATGTTTTTAATACGGATAAAAAATCTTGGGTATCTAAAGCACATGAGTGTATTAGTAAATTAAAAGTACCAATTGATTGGAAAAGGCCACATCGTTATTGCCTGGCTCGTTATGCTCGTCAGGTTTTGAATGATGATTCTTTTTTTGGGAAGTTATCTTGTAATATGTTAAGCAACGAGGATATAAACCGTTACATGTTTATCTCCAGATTAAAGGAAACAGTATTAGTTAAAAAGTTAAATCAATTATCCGAGGATGAAAAAATTCAATTGTTTATCCTTAAACAATGGGAAATAGATGGAGAAGTAGGAGAAGGTGTTACTTATGCTATTTATGGGCGTGAATATATATATAAAAGATTATATGATAAAGAAAAATATGAAACTTATTACAAGAAATATTGGGAAAAAGTAGAAAGTGTCTTTGGAAAACTTGATGAAGATGAATAATTTTAATCCAGTAAATATTTTAAATTATACTAATTCAAAAGGGGACTAGGAAGTATGTAATACAGCTTGACAAAACTGAAGATTGAAGGAGGTTCCATTGCTTTCTTTTGCTTGTTATACTTATCGATATTAGCTGAAAAATCTTTTAGTTAAAGCTTAGCTCAATATGATAATAGTATACTGAATGGTGAAAATTCAAGACTAAAGATGCTGAAATAGACAATGCAAATATAGGGAAAGTTCCCAATCTGCCAGACCTTGATGATCAGGACAATGGAAAGGATAACCTTAAATATTGAAAAAGTTGCCAATAAAAATCTGAAGCAAAGAGGTCATGATATTCATGAAATAGAACAGGAATTTTTAGGACACAAAGCACAGATTAAACGTTATGATATATATGTTGATAAAAAACTGGATAGTTGTGGATTCTTAGAAAACAAGGAATTAAAGGTAATGGTATCCCTACAGGTTATATTTTATAAAGGTATTTAAATATGGAAACGACATCCGTGAAAGTTGCTTTTGACATTTATGGTGAACATTTTCAACCGAGTGCTATAACTGATCTTTTAAATGTTCTTCCAAATAGTACAATAATCAAGGGGATTGTTCCTGAAGGAAAAAATTGGCCGGCAGTAGAGACAAAATGGTGTATAGACACTGGCTATGAAAAATCAGACGATATTAATATTCAATTAAAAAAAATAATTGGTTTAATACAAGGTAAAGAGGATATTCTAAATCGAATAAGGTCTGAGCTAAATATAGATATGCTTTTTGATGTAGTTATTCGTTTAGAAAATGATGAATATCCTGTAATGCGGTTAAAACCCGATGTATTGAAATTCATAGCAAGTATCAGTGCTGATATAGATTTTAATGTATACTGATAAAAATATGCATTTCACAAATGAGTAAATCAATTAACTCACTGTTTAAAAAAGTGAGTTAATTGATTGTTGCTATTAATAGTAAATATTTTTAATCAGATGACAATGATAAAAACTGTTAAATGTTTGATATCCGATGGTTCCATAGCTCCGTATTTCTCTTGTCATTTATCAAAGCTGAATTACTTATGCTGTATTTACGGCAAAGTTCTTTAACAGGAATACCGGCTTCAGCTTCTTTTAAAATAGATACGATCTGATGTTCAGTTATCTTTTTCATGTTTAAATCCTCTGTGGGTTAATAGAGAGAATTTTCTATTTTAAGGCTGTACTATTTTAGGGGAGGAGTTACACGCCAATTAAGACTAAAGATGAGGGACACGGTGGAAGTTGTAGGCGGTTATATAATAAAAAAGATGTTAGAATTGGTACACTTATTAAAGAAAGGAAATACTTAAGAGAATGAAACATGCAATTGATAAATTAATAAAAATTGATTTTCAAAATTTTGATTTCTTGATAAAAGATTATTTTATTTTTAGTATCTCTATTTTTGACCACATTCTGAATGAAGAAGAATACATTAATGCATATTTAGTCTCTTATGCCGACATTAAAAGTAATATAGAAAAGAAAATATTATTTAATAAAATAAAAAGAAAATTTGTATTTATATATAAGATTCTGTTTAAATTATCAAGAGGAATTGTAATAGCTATAATTGATGAAAAACCTAGAAAGATTGTATCATTCAATCATTATATGTACATAATAAATAATATTCTTAAAGAAAAAAAACTATGTACATTGATTTACCCCTTATTAGGTTGTATTACTACTACTGGATATGATTTAACACACCAATTTTTGATTTCAAAAAACAAGATTTTATTAAAAAGAGAAATTGAAATAATAGTAAAAAAGGTTGGGTTAAATATAATTAGATATTAGTTCAAATATTCAATTATTAGTTTTCTGGATATCGTTAAGTGAATATAACAAGGCGTCAAATGAATTATCCAAATGTTAGTGATGAAATAAAGTTAGGAGATAAACTAAATTTTGGTAGGACGATGACAACAATTGTATTATGGTGTTTTGATTTAAAAAAATAGCTTTCTATATTTCATTATGACTATTGGTAAAGTATATTTAAGATAATAATATAGGTAGATGCAGATTAAATTGATACAATTCACTCTATAGGCTTTGATCCGAATTTTGATTTATTGGAAAGAAATAATATTTGTTAGGATCATTGAATAATGTTTTTATTAAATAATTTGATCTCTCCGCTGAAACAGTGGGACAAATATTTAAATGGTAAAACCTAGAACTACGATGCCATTGAAAGCCGCACCGATAATGTCCGGCCAGCAGGAGAGTGGTCGTATTAAAGAACTCAACCAACTAATTAAATGGCGAGAAGGTAAACAGCAGATCAGCCTGCCCTGTACCGCTAATGGCCAGTTATCAACAGAAGAAAGTATCAATAAAAAACTCAGCTACAATGCAGCCGAGTACCTGAGCAAAGTCAGTAACAATACTAGTATACTGGCCAGTTAGAAATATGCCCTCCTGTTTGGCCAGCGTATTAGTAAAACCGTTAATGACAAGATTACTTACTATATCTACTGCAGCAAAGACTTGCTGGAATGAAATGAAATATGCGTAGCGTATGCTTGGATGCCAGACAGCGACTAATGCACCAATCTATTGTGGCAGGCTAATCTGAGCGAAGACAAGATTCTGAAAAATACCAGCTATCACTACCTGATTAGCGACCATCTAGGCATGACACATCTGGTGCGAGACAGCAACGGAAAACAGAGCTGGAAAATCAGAAGCGATGCCCTTGGTCATGCCTAACTGGATTTAAATAACTAGAAAATCCTGAACCTGCGCCAGCCGGGTCAGTATGGTCAGGGAAGTGACTTATATTATAACTTAGTCAGACACGATAATCCGCACACAGGACGCTGTATAGAAGTGGATTCACGGGATGTAATGAGTGAATTGAATCTGTATGGCTATGCCAATGCTAATCCATTGAAGTATGCCGACCCATATGGTTTATGGAGTATGGATGATACTGGGGAATTTATTTACGATACTACTAGTTGGGTGCCCTCTCAAGGACTTGTAAATTGTCTTGCAGGATATGGGGACTACATGAGCTTTGGGGTAACCGAATGGTTGAGAGATAAAACTAATGTAGGTGGTGTTGATAAATGCTCAGATGCATATCGATATTGTACTTATATTGGTATGGCACAAGATGCATTTAGGTTAGGGCGTGCTGTAAATATTTATAGAGGTTATAAAAAAAGCAAATAAAGAATTTGTAGATTATGTAAAGAATACTAAAGAAAAGCCTGCAGCAGTAGTTGTAGCTGTGGATAAAAATACAGGAAAATATGCTTTGAATACAAATGGCAATATCCCAGAAAAAGTAGCTCCCGAATTAAAAGACATGGCGGATAAATTGGGAGGATTGGGAACAAAAACTAAATGTGATAACATAGTAGGGCGTTGCGCCGAATTTCGTGCTGCTAATGACTTAATGCTACAAAACCCTCGGCTTAAAGCAAAGGACATTGATATTTCTGGGGCTTTGCGCCCTAGGAAATTGAAGCCTGTAAAACGGTGTGATAATTGTACAGCTATGTTTGGACCTGAGTTATGAATATGAAAATTATAGAAAATTCTGTTGATGGTTGGGATGGATGGGATATATGGGATTTAGATTGGTATGCTGTATTTAATAACAACTATTTAGCCCATTTTACTTCAGGAGGTACATGTGCAGTTCCTAAAAAAATAAGAAAATCTAAAATTAATTATGATAAATTATTCGATTATTTCGATAATTTAGATAATCATTGTAAAGTTGATATTATAGAAAGTCATTTACCTGATTTTACTGAACCTGGTGCATTTTTACTTAAAAATATAGAAGAAAGAAAAAAAGCTTGTTTGCATTCGTATGTTGAAGCTGCATCGAAAGGTTTATTTAGCTATGATATTGACTTTGAAACAAATACTTATTTTTTAGTAGCGAAACCAACTACTCCATTAACATTGTTAGAATTACCAATGGATGTGAGACGTATAATACATAAACTGCCAGCAACAATTCAACCAGGAGCACTTACCATATCACAAATAGAATGAAATCAGAGTTATTAATAAATTAAATCTTAATATATGTTTTATGCATATTCCAGTTTTAAACTGGGATTAATATGATATAAGCTATTTAAAATTATTGTCACAGAACTTTATATGAGCTTTTATCATGAAAAACTCTAATGAACAATAATGGCCTAGTTTATAAATTGATATGAGTCTTAAAGGATGAGGATTAGTATATGCCAAAAGTTCAGTGTAGATGTGATTTATTATGCGTATTCATACATTGGAGGAAGATTTCGTTTATGATTTAATTTCTGATAATGATTTATGGAATATAATTGATACATGGTCTGAGAATGAGAAATTTACATCAGAAGATTTTTTAAGTGCTTTTGTAAATACCCCATAGTTAGTACAAAACTGACGTAGAAAATCATGCTGCTTGTTTTAGTGTTTTATACTCAATCGGCGTCATATTATTTAGTGCTTCATGAGGTCTTTCGGTGTTATAAATGGTTAGCCATTCTTCGGTTACCTTCCTTGCCTGTTCCAGATTATTAAAAAGATATAAATCCAGTACCTCTGTACGGTACGAACGGTTAAATCGTTCAATAAAGCCATTTTGATATGGGCTGCCGGAGTTGATGTAATCTATAGTTATACCATGTGATTTTGCCCAATTAGTAAACGTGTTTCCGGTGAATTCCGGCCCATTATCTACTCGCATTTTGAGTGGATAACCATGATATTCGGCCAGTTTATCCAGATAACGGGTAATCCTGCCAGCCGGCAAACTGACCGCAATATCAATGCCTAGCGCCTCACGATTAAAGTCATCTATCACATTGAAAGTTCTAAAGCGTCGTTGATTGCGACTGCTGTCACTCATAAAATCCATAGACCAGCATTCACCTGGCTTATTCGGTATTGATAGCTTTTCTGGGCTGCGTGGTGGAATACGTTTTTTACGCTTTACCCTGAGATTAAGCTTTAATTCACAATACACCCGATACACACGTTTATGATTCCATTTATAGCCGAACTTTCTGATGCGATTAAAACATTTGGGAAAGCCCCAGCGTAAATGCTTATCGGTAATAGCACTTAGTACTGACATAATCACTGAATCATCCGGTAACTTGGGTTGATAATAGTAAGCACAACGGCTTAAACCAGCAATAGAACAACTCATTGTAATAGTAACAGGATGACTTTCTTGTAACTCCAGAGCCCAGGCTTTACGTTCCTTGGTAGGCACTAGAGCTTTTTTATGATTTCCTCCTGAAGCTGAGATTTTAAACTGAGCTCAGCAAACATCTGTTTAAGCTTGCGGTTTTCAGCCTCCAGTTCCTTTAAACGTTTGATATCGGAGGTTTCCATACCACCGTATTTTTCCCGCCATTTATAAAAAGTCGAATTACCGATGCCATATTTACGGCAAAGTTCTTTGACAGGAATAGCGGCTTGAGCTTCTTTTAAAATGGATACTATCTGATGTTCAGTCATCTTTTTCATGTTTAAATCCTCTGTGGGTTGATAGAGAGAATTTTCTACTTTTTCGCTGTTCTATTTTAGGGGGTAGTTACAGCATCTATAGATTTTGCTAAGGCATATAAAGTTTATAAAGCGTATAAGGCACAAGAAGCGGCCTTACGTGCTGCGGCTGAAAAAGAATTAATTGATGCAATCAATGCTTTTTCTTCTAAAGATAAAGCTGGTGATATTACAACAAAGGTTGCTGCATATGATACAAAACAGGTTTAATTGCAACTGGTAGAAGTAACAACGTCAGTGGGTTGAAGCAAGAAACGGATGGATTTTGTTGAGGGAGAATAGGAAAAAAACTAATTTATGTAATAATAAAATAGGTTATTGTGCAGAACTAGATGCTGCTAATAAATTAGTCGCACAAGGAGTACCTATAGAAAGAATTAAGTTCACAGAAGCATTGAGACCAAGACATGTATACGGAAAAAATACGTATAATAAAGGAGCTGTAGTTGATACTTATAATAACTGTAAAGCAACATGGCCGGAGGAAAATTTTAGATGAGTTATGAAGATTTAAATGCAAATTGGCGGCCCGACTTTGGAACAATATTTGACTGGCCTGCAATGGATAAATTTGGAAAAATTGCGATAATGGTAAATAACTGCTGGGGGGATTTACCTAAGGCTCTATTATCAAATTATGATTCAATATTATTATTAGACCCTTTTATGGAACACATTACCGAAGGTATAGATAAATTTAGTCAGTATTCATATAATAAGCATGGAGAAACTATATTGGATTTATATTCAGGTCTTACTTATAAGGCATATAAAAATAGAAAAGAAATTGAGAAAGAAGTATTTGAAGAGTCTAAACGTGAAAATGTCATTACTGATGAGGGATTGCCTGCTCAAAAAGGCGTGTTTGTATATTACGCAGTAGAAGGTTGCAAGCCAGGTCATGATTTTGTAGTTGGATATGATGGTGAAACCAAAATGGGGGATTATTTCAGATATTTAATACCTACAATTTATGCTTCTATCGAAGATTTTCCAAAAGAACTGCGGCCAGCAATTGCTGTATCTGATACGGTTGATTTTACGAAAGATAGATTATTCGATAATGACAAAATCAGCGAGTATTTTCCTAGAATGTATAGTTAATGTATAGGTAAACCGAAAGTCCGGTTTAATACAGGGCTTTTTTATTTTATAGTAAACTGCAAATATGTGAAGCTATATGGTAACGCATGCACAATAAATTAAGAGAGAGCTTAAATGAGTATTAAACTAAATTATCCAATAGATATAATATTTGAAGAATTAGAGTTTGATGATTGTTTACCATCTATAAAATTTAGAGTTGATGTTAATGTAAATAAATTTAATTATAAATTCAACTATAGTGGTGAACTATTGATAGATTGTAGTGTCTTAGATTCCTTTATCAAAAATTTGAATAAAGGTAAAAGTTCAATTTTGAATGATATGAATAAGAAATTTTTCATTAGAATAAATAAAACTTCTGAATGCATAAAACTTATATGGTTAGTTAAACGACAAGACATTCAAGGGTTTTTAATGAAATCCGGATATAAGTGCGTTATTACTGAAGATGAATGCAGTCTTATCAGAAAAGAATTTAATAATTATTCTAAATGGTGGTAAATTATTAATTTATAAATATATTTATGCTGATTTATCAGTTAAAAAATATAATATAAAATGTAGGTTAGTTTCAATTTAAAAGGTAGTATTTTCTGATTTTATATTGTTAGCAAATTTTGAATCAATAAAAATTAGCAGATATATCGAAAAATCCTAAATTGAGGGTAAGTGCTAGCGCCAATCTGTATAGCAGTGTTTTTTCAATTGAATAAGATAAATCGATTAGTTAGTTATATATAAGTTCATTTTATTGATGAGATGAGCTAATATTTTAGCCAGTTAACGTATTCGTAGGCATTTAATAATCTATCTCGAGAATGATTTCCGTAATATGAAGTAAATATTAGCAAATTGCGATATACCATAATAATTTAATAAAATCTAGCCCGTTAGATAAAACAACGGAAGATTCTCTTAAAAAGAATTAGAAAGAGATATTAAAAAACTAACTTTGATGATAATGTAATTGACGGTTGTACGTAAATGGATGTTGTTACTCAATTAGTCGAATAAGGAGTAGCTATAGCAAGGATTAAATTTACTGAAACATTGAAACCAAGCAATATGTATGGTAAAAAATATATGATAAAGATGCATAAGTTGATACTTGTAATAATTGTAAAGCAACATAGGAAGAATGGAATTTTGAATGAGTATTAAAGATTTGAATGTGAATTGGAAACCAGACTTTGGAACGATATTTCTCTGGCCTGCAATGGATAAATATGGAAAAATTGCAGTAATGGTGAATAACTGCTGGGGAGATTTGCCTAAGGCTCTACTATCAAATCCTCATTCAATATCATTATTAGATCCTTTTATGGAACATATATTCGAAGGTTTGGACATGTATAGTCAGTATTCATATAAGAAACATGGAGAAACTATATTGGATTTATATTCAGGTCTTAAGTATAGGGAATATAAGAATAGAAAAGAGATTGAGAAACAAGTATTTGAAGAGTCTAAACGTGAGAATGTTATTTCTGATGAGGGTTTACCTGCTCAAAAAGGTTTGTTTGTCTATTACGCAGTAGAAAGTTGCACGCATGGTGAGGATTTTGTAGTCGGCTATAAGGGAAAAACCAAAATGGGGGATTATTTCAGGTTTTTAATCCCCACAGTCTATGCCTCTATCGAAAATTTTATAAAAGAATTGCGGCCAGCAATTGCTGTATCTGATACAGTTGATTTTACAAAAGATAGATTATTCGATAATGATAAAATCAGCGAGTATTTTCCTAGAATGTATAGTTAATGTATAGGTAAACCAAAAGCCCAGTTTAATACTAGGCTTTTTTGTTATAGCAAACTAAAATTATTGTATATCTAAAAATATATATTATTGAATAATAAATATTTTAGATGATCGATCTTGAAAATAGATATTTAAAGTTTAAGTTAATTAATATAGTTTTTACTAAATGACTCAAATTAGGATTAGTCTATGCCAAAAGTTCAGTGCAGATGTGGATTTATTATGCGTATTCATACATTGGAGGAAGATTTCGTTTATGATTTAATCTCTGATAATGATTTATGGAATATAATTAATACATGGTCTGAGAATGAGAAATTTACATCAGAAGATTTTTTAAGTGCTTTTAACCGTAAGAGTTTTGAAGTCTATAAATGTCCATCTTGTGAAAGATTATATATTGAAGAATCTCCAGGATCTTGTGATCTTGATCGTTATATAAAAGAAACATAAAAAATTAGTAGTTTTAAAAACCCAGTACTTAAGTACTGGGTTTTTAGTTTGAATAATAAATAATTCTATTTTAAAAATTTATGCCAATAAAAAGTTGTAGTAAAAAAGAAATTAATACTTTAAACTAATCTTACTTATAAATATATTTGAGTTTTAAAGGGTATAGGATGAAAAAATTGAACAAACTTAAATGGCTTACTCAAGTAATAGCTTTGCCTTGTGAAATTCAGAAAAGCTTGTTTCCTGATTTTTCTAATGTGGCTGAAGAGTTAGCAGTTGATTGGGGTATTGAATATGAGGTTTTAGAAGATGTGGAGGTATCTTTAAAAATAAATAATGTGCAACGTGCAGCTTTTAAAAAACTGGATGATTATATGGAGTCTATTAGCGGTCCTGAAAATATTCAATATTGGGATAATGAAGCACTTTGCAATTGTGCGGAATGGGAAATAATGAGACAAATGGCGCTTGAGATATTGAATGCCATGAATTGGGAAAATTCTGTACCACATGAGTCTGATGCAATTTATATAACGAAGGATGGTGTATTTTAATTAGTTAGAATTTAATTTTCTGCTAATGTTAGTAGGAAGTTAAATTCAATCATTATTCAAGATTTGAAACTTGTTAAAGAAGCTGATAACTCTTTATTTTAAATATTTCAATTTATTATAGCCAATAAATTATTTGGTTGTAGTTTTATATACAATCTTATAGCTCAAGGTATGAAGATAATTAGTTTTATATGATTTGTTTTGTATATTTGGTATATAGGGGTGCTCTTATTGATTAAAATTTTTTTTACTGTACTTTGCTTCGAACAAGTTTGGCCACCATGTCTGCAAAACTATCCATGGCGAAACAACTTATTACCTGTACAGCGATGAAAGCCTGATAGTTGTGCTGGATCAGCATGACACAATACAGGTAGCGTATGGCTGGTTGCCAGATATAGTGTGGTGAACCAGCCCATTGTAATCGGCCGGTCTGGACAATAATCCTACCTTAAAAAACACAGGTTATAACTACCTGATAACCTGGCTAATCAAACAGTGGACGGTAAACTTAAGAGGACAGTAGAGATGGAAAGGTATTGCCTATGCCTTTGGTTATATACAATGGATAACTTGATTGCTCTGAACTTGCTACATCTGCCTTTTATTGTTCCATCTAATGCATTAAAATATCCTCCCAAATTTGGTTTTTGCTTGGCGTTTGGAAAGGATTCGCTTTTAATTAAAAATGTATAACCCAAGTAATTCAGGTGGATTTTAGATGTAGGCAAGAGTGCTTCCGCTGGAGCTGCTTACCAGAAAATCAGATATAAGTTAGATAATCATGGGTGTTAATATTATGGTTCTGATAAATACTTTTATTATTGTAATTGGACTATATGTTTCATGTATGAATTGGTTGATATTTATTAATAATGATATTTTAAAAAATAAAAGTTCATCATATGGGCTGTTTATTGGAGGGATATTATTATTTGTAGGCATATCTAATTTGCCAGATCCATATAACCAATACGCTTATTCAGGATTTTTAATTGATTTTGGTTGTATTCCGTGGTTATTAGTTGGATTGGGATTTAAGATTATTAAATATCTAAAAAAATAAAGTTTACGCCTTTAATAAGTGTTATTCAATATATTAATTTTATTGGTAATTTATTAAAATAAATATATAGATAAAGATATTTGAAAATAGGTAATAGGAAAATATAATAACTCACTAAGTAATGTTTAACTATTCTACGAAAGGAAAAAAAGATGACAGATAAAGTTATGATTTATGCTGATATGCTAAATATAGCACTATATACTATTAGAAATGTTCAATCCCGTAATCCATTTGTAAAAGCTAGGGATAAATCAAGTTATTTTGAAGCCGAGCTAGCACATACTTTACCGTGGAATATTGTAGGGGCAAATTCTTGTATAGATTCGAAAGATTTATTTTTTTAAATTATAACGCTAAGTATTATTATGATAATTGTAATTCTGATTTATCATATAGTTACGTGGCACAAATTGAAAGAATTAAGAAATTATTCGCTTTAGTACCACCTGAGTTGAGAAAAGAGCTCAAATGGCATGGTCCGTAATTATTAAGGTTTTAAGTGATCAATAGAACTAATATCAAGTCTCAGTTTAAAAGCTGGGATTTTTTTATAGGGGACTATTAAGTCGCTAGTGATTTTCTGGGAGGAATGGGCGATGCACTATTAACCGAAGATAATATCAGTTTTGCTTACTAACTCGATAAAAGATAAATATGATATAGACCAGATTGATGAGTGTTATATAACTTACTGAATTGGATAGTAACTTGGGGATTGGGTTAGTAGTTATTTAGACAGTAGGCAAGGTTTGGCAAGAAAAACAAAAGGAATCAGTGATTTGTGTGTTGAGGAGAAATAACACCTACTTAACAACAAAGAAAATACTGAATACAAGACCCGATAGATTTTAAAGGAAATAAGGTTTATCTCCAATGACTTATTGAACCGTGATTTTCAATCAAGTTGGCTTGTTAAAGGAAGAATTGATATTGGTTTTAATCTGAATAGAATGGCTTATGGAAGAGTTCCTAAAGGTAAAGATGGACAATTCGTAAACGTATGTCTGTTGTCTTAAAGCCTGAATGGTATAGTACCTGGCACCATGCATTAAAACAATCACAAAGCCTTGCATATGAATTACAATACTAAATCGGCAACTCCAATTGATAGAAGTAAATTTGACAACTGGAGAGAAGGTTATTGGAAAGAAAGAGCAAAAAAATTATCAAAGGTAAAATGATGAAGCATATATCAAAAAATGATGTAATAAATTTAATTGAACAAAATCAGAATTTAGTTGACTTTGGAACAGCCAAAGACGCAGTTAGTGCACTGCATATAAAAAAAGCAGAAGATTTTATTGGGCTACCTTTTACTGATTCATACAAATGGTTTTTAAATCATTATGCTCGCGGATCAATTTGTGGAGATGAAATATTTAGTCTTAATGATAGTTTTGATTACTATGATTCCTATGATTCTAATACCGATATATTATATGGTGAAGATATAGTTTACAATCATATTATAGATTTAAAAAATAAACTGACAACAGATAAACAATTAGCAGTCTGTCATTCGGATATTGATGGTGAATTTTTCTTTGATTATACAAAATATGAAAACAATGAATGTCCAATATATATTTATTGGTCAAAGGATGAGTCTTTATTTTATGCACAGAATTTCTTAGAATTTTTGTATAAGAGGATAAAGGAATGTCAATAGATGTACTTTGATTATGCTTTAAAATAAGCACATCATTTATCTATAAATAGTAAATTAAAAAATTTAAAAGATAAACTTTCATAAATTTTCTAAGATGTTAATCCCGGTTTAAAGTCGGGATTATTTTTTACACAAAAACTCATTAGACAGATTTCATCAATTATTTAGTAATTGTAACTATCCCCTAAAATAGTACAGCTCTGAAGTAGAAAATTCTCTTCATTAACCCACAGAGGATTTAAACATGAAAAAGATGACTGAACATCAAATCGTATCTATTTTAAAAGAAGCTGAAGCCGGTATTCCTGTCAAAGAATTTTGCCGTAAATATGGCATCGGCAATTCCATTTTTATAAATGGTGGGAAAAATACGGTAGTATGGAAATGTCCGATATCAAACGTTTAAAGGAGCTGGAAGCTGAAAACCGCAGGCTTAAGCAGATGTTTGCCGAGCTCAGTTTAAAATCTCAGTTTCATGAGGAAATCATAAAAAAGCTATAGTGCCTACCAAGGCACGTAAAGCTTGGGCTGTGCAATTACAAGAAAGTCATCCTGTTACTATTACAATGAGTTGCCCTATTGTTTGCCTAAGCCGCTGTGCTTACTATTATCAACCAAAGTTACAAGGTGATTCAGTGATTATGTCAGTACTCAGTGCTATCACTGACAGGCATGTACGCTGGGGCTTTCCCAAGTGTTTTAATCGCATCAGAAAGCTCGGCTATAAATGGAATCATAAACGTGTGTATTGTGAATTAAAGCCATCAAAACAATCACAAAGCCTTGCATATGAATTACAATACTAAATCGGCAACTCCAATTGATAGAAGTAAATTTGACAACTGGAGAGAAGGTTATTGGAAAGAAAGAGCAAAAAATTATCAAAGGTAAAATGATGAAGCATATATCAAAAAATGATGTAATAAATTTAATTGAACAAAATCAGAATTTAGTTAACTTTGGAACAGCCGAAGATGCAGTTAGTACACTGCACATAAAAAAAGCAGAAGATTTTCTTGGTCTACCTTTCACTGATTCATACAAATGGTTTTTAAATAACTATGCGGGTGGATCAATTTGTGGAGATGAAATATTTAGTCTTTATGAAGGTTTTAGTTCCTATGATTCTTATGATTTTAATACGGATATAGCATATAGTGGAGATATAGTCTACAATCATATTATTGATTTAAGAAATAAATTTACAACAGATAAACAATTAGTAGTTTGTCATTCGGATATTGATGGTGAATTTTTCTTTGATTATACAAAATATGAAAATAATGAATGTCCAATATATATTTATTGGTCAAAGGATGAGTCTTTATTTTATGCACAGAATTTCTTAGAGTTTTTGTATAAGAGGATAAAGGAATGTCAATAGATGTACTTTGATTATGCTATAAGTAATCATATCGTTTATCTATAAATAATAAATTAAAAAGTTTAAAAGATGAGTTTTCATAAACTTTTTGAGATGTTAATCCCAGCTTAAAGCTGGGTTTATTTTTCCATAGAAAACTTATCTAACGGATTTAATTTGTAACTATCCCTTAGAATGATACAGCCTTGAAGAGGTTGATGATTAGTTACCAGATAATGTTTCAATATATTTGATATTCAACGCTTGCTGAGTAAAAAGGATGCCTGTATGACAGGACAGTGGCGGAAGCTACCTTTAAAAGTATAATACAGGGTTTGTTAAAGGGGAAAATTTTTGACAATCCAAGAATCACAACAAGCCTTTGTGGCTGATGCTTATTAGTACAACCAATGGTAGCATTCATCGTTAGACTATTTACCTCCCGTGGAATTTAGCAAACAGCTCTCCCTTAATTTTGTTGTTTGAATATGTGTTGCTATTCCATAACTATGATAGTAAATGGAAAGGATCTTTGTGGTTATTATCAAAAGGATATGCCTGCAATGGCTCAAACACCAAAGCTTAATTTATTGACGGAATATGCAAAGTCTAAAATCGCCTATAAAATAGTATATGAGTGGCAAGCTGGTATGGCAAGATTTAAGATAATGGAGATATATAAATGACAAATGGGGTTAAATTTAATGGAAAACTTTATGGTAGCATATTTTATTATGATAAAAGTATAGTTAATCGTAGCCCTACAATAGAAGATATAAATAATTCTCTGGATTTATTTGTATTAAATAGTGGTGTTCTTTATTTAGAACAAAATGAAGAGGAGGGTAATATTCCTTTTAGGTTAACGCTTTATGCAGAAAATCAGAAATATCTGGTTATGTTTGGAAAATCAAATCCGGAAGTTGATGATGACGTAGAAGTAAGAACTTTTTGGGACGATACACGCGCCCCAGGACTGATAAGTTTACAAGGTGATTTATGGGATAATAGAACTATAAGCGAAAATTTTAGTCTAGTCAGAAAAGCTTTTAATGAATTCTATCAGACAGGAGATATTGACCAAAATATAGTGAGTTAACCCAAAAGCTGCGAATTTTGATTTAGAGATTTTTTACATAAAAAGGAACAAATTCTAATCCAATAGTTTGGATTGCTCAGTCAAAAAGAAAGGCTATTGTGATAAGCCAACTTTGATTTATGAATGGCGAGTTGGTATGAATGAAGTTGATGTGAGAAAGGTTTAATAATGAAAGCTGGGTTTGCGTTTGGTGGATTTAAGTTAAAGCAGCACAAGCGTATTCAGTTACCTTTTAAGGGTAATCCAACAATAGACGATATAAATAATTATTTAGATTTATTTTTATTCAATGATGGTGTTCTTGAGTTGGAGCAAAATGAAGAGGAGGATAATATTCCTTTTAGGTTAACGCTTTATGCTGAAAATCAGAAATATCTAGTTATGTTTGGAAAATCGAATCCGGAAGTTGATGATGGCGTAGAAGTAAGAACTTTTTATGATAAGACGCGTACGCCTGGAGAATTATATCTCTTGGGGGATTTATGGGATAATTCAATAATTACTGAAGATTTTTCCTTGGTCAGAAAAGCTTTTAATGAGTTTTATCTGACAGGAGATATTGACCAAAATATAGTGAGCTAACCTAAAAGCCTTGAAAATTGAGTTTTATATATATAAATAGCAAAAAATTAAATGGAAAATATTGAAAGGGTATTTTAGATGTATTTTTGAATTAACAATGATATCAAAATGTGTCATCACTTTTGTCAAATATTCTTGTTTATAATTCGGGATGATGTAAAACATGAATAGGAAGTAATTTGTGGGACACTAGTAGATTTTATCAGGCCTTTTGTTGGTATATGGTTGGTATTTATTTGGTGTGGAAATAGGTTGTAGTATCTCTTGTAGCTTGGATAAATGTTCATATACAAAATAGTACTCACATGATGATAATTTTTTCAATTATATTTCTGATTTTTGGTCTAATAGTGTTTAAATCTACAGATTCAATTTATCTAAAAAGATATTTAAAAGGATTACAGGATACAAGAGAATATTTAAGTGACCAGGAGATTCTGGCCTTTTATATAGATTATAAGCTATCTGAAATAAGTGTCTTAGAGTTATGGAATGAAGTTGCAACCAATTTTGATATCCCTCCCGGCTATCTGAGGCCAGAAGATTGTTTGGCTGAGATGGGGATATTACAATTTATTGTAGATCATCCCAAACTGGAAAATTTAACTGATATTGCTAGAGAACGAGAAAAGGCATTAAACAAATCAATCGATTTGGAGAGCATTTCAACACTTGATGATTATATTAAAGCCTTTGCAGTCAAAGCACAGATAAAAAATTAAATAATAAACTTATACAGAGTAGAAGAAATTCACTCTATAGCATGTAAGAATAGATATAATCTAAGATGCCATATAACTTCTATTTATCAATATACAGCATTGATAGTCTATCTATAATGACATTTGTTTGTGATAAACATTTTGTGTAAGTCAATTATAAATAAGAGAAATATTACAATTTAGTCAGAAAGATTTCTATCATCTTTTAGTGATGGTTTTTTATTATATAGCAATGGATGTTTTTAGCAGCATTTTCTTAATAATCTGGCACAAGCAGGGAAGGTAACCGAGGATTGACTGATAATTTATAATATTGCAAGACCCTCTATGAGGTATTGAATACTATGACGCTGATTGAAGATAAAACAAGCAACATAATTCTTTATGTCAGTTCTGTGCTAGTAATAAAGAATTTACGGTTAATATACTTGTATCGAAATAAGGCCAGAGAAATTTAAGATAGTAATAGTATTATATAGGTAATAGGCGAATAAAAATTCTAATATATTGGCACTTATCAAGTTTAATAATTGGTTTTTTATAGATAGGAATAATTGATGCGTGAAAATTTAATAGGTCATCGTCACTGGGACATATTGGGGTTGTGCCCAGGAGAGAATGAATTCTTTAAATCTTTTATTATTGATGTAGAGGATGGCAATGAAAAGAACAATCTGTATATCACTATCGTAGTTTTTAGGTTGGATACTTTTGAGGCTTATTCATATTTTTATATTGATGCTGTTAATAAGAATAAAAAGGACAAAGAAGAATGGTATATTAAAACAAAAGAATATCTTAAACAGTTAGGCAGACCGGTAGACTGGCAAGAGCCGCATCGCTACTGCATTGCTCGACATGCATTTATAATTTTAAGAAATGAAAAATTTAAAATAGATTTAGAGAAAAATAAGCTAAATAGCAATGATATTTATCGTTATACGCTAATCTCCCAATTTAAAGAGGCTGCATTAATAAAAAAATTAAATAGGTTGTCTGATGAAGAAAAAATTCAATTATTTACTTTAAAAGATTGGGAAATAAAACTAAAAGACAAGGAATTAAATAATTACAGTAGAAAAGATATTTTATTTAATATTCATAGGCGCACGTATTTGTATAAAAGATTATTGGATAAAGAAAAATTTAAACAATACTATATAGAATACAATAAAAGAATAGATCAGCTTTATGGTGAAAATTAAATATGGCAATGATTTTGTCAGGGGGGATGGTTATATTAGCTCATAGGCTTTTTTAATGGGTAGTGAGATGATAATTTGGATTCTGTTTGATTAAGGATATTAAAAGTTGGGCATCGGTAATGGAAAACTGTGGCCATCTTTTTTTAAACAGTAATTATATTGTGGATTGTCGCAGCTGCAGGTGGGTGATATGAATGATAAGGGAACCATATGGTGCTGTAGCCGGAGGTATTGTCACAACAGGAGTGTCTGTTGCTGTATTCTATAAATATTTACATCAGGAATGTCAGGCTATAATCAGCGTATGGCAGCTTAACAGATAAAAGGAGTTTATTGTGAAAATTTATGGTGATAAAAAATTAAGTAAGCTTGAAAGTATTGCCTCTAAGGCTGAGACTGAAAAAAATTATAAAAAATCATTTTCTATTAACTATATGCTAGCCAGAAATAAGGTGGCTTCTGGTATGTGGGAAATAGGTCGTATGTGTGGTAATTCTGAGTTTCTGCGTCAGGATTTGAATAAAACATTAATCTGGGAAGTAAATGCAAATTTAAAAGATAATGTGCTTTTGTCAAATATTGCAGTAACTTATCGGCAGATGGGAGATTTACAAGCTTCGAAATATATTTTATCCCAAGCCTTAAAAGAGGGAGATGATGAGGCCGCATTGGATTTGGCCAAATTGTATAATATAAGTAAAAAGGAACATAAAAGGGTAAGAGAATTACTTAATCTGGTTTTAAATAGTGAGAATGTTTCTGAGTATGCTTTGGAAGAGTCGCGCTATATTTTAAAAAATATTGATATAAAGGGAAATATTGCTAAAACTTATGTACGATTAGGCAAGCCCATAAAATTAAATAATAAAATTTTTGAGAAACTGATTGGTGCAGAAATAAATTTTAATTTAGAAAATTATAAAAAAGCCTGTAAGCAATTTAGAAAATTAGCTAATGAAAATAAAAGTTATACAGCGATGGATTATTTAGGGAAAATATACCAATATGGCTTAGGTGTTGAGGCAAGTTATAAAATTAGTATGTTTTGGTATAAAAAAGCAATTCGTGCAGGTGGTGTGGATAGCTTAATAAATTTGGCTTTTTTATATAGAGATACTCAAAAAATAGATTTATATTGTGCTTATTTAAAGCAAGCAAAAAAGCATGGTAGTGACAGGGCTACTTTGTTATTGGCAAAATTATATAATATTTCTGCAAAAGAAAATCGGAGGGTAAAAAAATTGCTTAAGCAAGTTCTTAAAAGTAAAACATCAACTATCGATCTTATTTATGAGGCAAAAAGCTTATTGAAGCAATTACAAAAAAATAATTAAGGTTATGTTGATAATGAGCAGCAGCAAGCGGGTACCGCCGAATGGAGAAAACTCAATTTGCTGGACTGATAGTGGAATCGACTGGTTAGCTTGTTTATGCGAAAGTTATACAGAATAACAGTAATGATGCTATCGATAACCTTATCGGCAGTGTCCGGCAGGCAGGCGAGTGGCAGTACAACGAGCTCAACCAGCTAATCAAATGGGGAGAAGGCAAACAGCAGACCAGCCTGAGCTATACTGCTAACGGTCAACTGTCTACAGAAGAAAGCGTCAATAAAAAACTCAGCTACAGCTACAACGCAGCCGAACGCCTGAGTAAAGGGTAATGACACCAGTAAACTGAATAGCTACCAATACCGGTGTATCAGCAAAACTGTAAATGGCGAGACCACCTACTATCTCTATGGCAACGAAGACCTGCCAGCCGGACTAGGGCAGAACGGTAAATACACGTAGCATATGGTGGGAAGCCAGTCGGCGACTGAGGGAGTATCAGCCTTTTGTGGCAGACTGAAAACCAGACACTGAAAAATGCCACTTATCATTACCTGATAACTGGCTATCTGGGTACACCGTAATTGGGGCTAAACAGTAAGGGAAAATCAGGCAGGCCAATTAATAGCGTCATAGTTAACTGAGCAGAAATAACCAGACAATCATGAGTTTGTGTTTTCCGGTGGCAGTATTACGGTACAGATGTAAATACCCCATAGTTAGTACAAAACTGACGTAGAAAATCATGCTGCTTGTTTTAGTGTTTTATACTCAATCGGCGTCATATTATTTAGTGCTTCATGAGGTCTTTCGGTGTTATAAATGGTTA
>NZ_JAAEDQ010000019.1:0-8455 GCF_013344965.1 Snodgrassella sp. ESL0253
CATTTATAACACCGAAAGACCTCATGAAGCACTAAATAATATGACGCCGATTGAGTATAAAACACTAAAACAAGCAGCATGATTTTCTACGTCAGTTTTGTACTAACTATGGGGTATTTACAGCTCCAGCACAAACAAAATATCCACAAACATTACCACCTGTAGAAGTACCTCTCAAAGTGTCATTAATAGTATTACCTAATTTAGCTTTTTCCTCACTTGATAAGTTATTCATAATTCTCCCAAAAGATAACGAAGCACCTGCAGAAGGCTTTGAAAGTGCAGTAGTACCTCCTCCACCATAACCTAAAAATATATCTCCCGTTACATTGTTTACTGCTATTTGCGCACTAGCACTTAATCCAAATGCAGATAAATCAACCGTACCTACCCAAAAATGGATACTAGGATTGCTAGCCCAAGGTACATCATAATAGTTGATAAAAGCTGGTAATGGTTTAGCTGGGTTAGTTACCCCAAAAGAATCCAAGGCTTTTTTACTAATATCTCTTGCTCCATCGGCCTCTGTTATTAATGTCCTACAAGTATCTATATTCCCATTTTCCGAACATGCTGACATCAACGCTTCATTTTTCTTTTTACTCTCATTATATAATTCTTCTTTTGCCTTCTTATAACATCTTAATTTATTAGAGTTATCTCCACCACAAGCTGAAATTTTATTTTTATAATTCTTCCAGTCTTTAGCTGTTAAATAATTATTATCCACCGCCGTATGCACAGCCTGATTACCCTGTGCTACATCCGCCATACTGCCACCAACTGCTGCCCCTGCTGTCGAACCGACTAATCCCGCTATTGCTGATATCGTCGACTTCTCTGCTGCTGTTAAATCCGCCGGATTTTTGCCATACAGCCATTTCGACAGTATTTGAGTGGTTGCCTCTGCTCCTGCTGCAGCCAACCCACCAGCTAATGCATCGTTACCTCCCGCTGCTGCTACTGCAGCCCCTAATATGGCATGTGCCAGTATATGTGCTGCTTCCTGACCGGCGGTTAATTCATCTTTACCTCCGGTTATCTGGTTTTTATGAGCCAGAACTTTGAAGTACTGCCCAATCTGATACGATAATACTGGACTGGCAGTGGTGGCGTTTTTACCGTTTTTTTACTGTTATGGAGCATCAATACTATTTCTTTATTATATAATTTTCTTCGGATGCTTTATAAGAAAATATAAAATTTATTTACTAAGCTCACACTTTGTTTTTACCATTTAATTTCACATCTTTCTCCTGATTTACAGAACAAATTTTTTATTAAAGGTTTGTCATCAGGTTTACACCATGGATCATCAATTTCATAATTAAAAAAACAAGTTTCTACATCAGCATCTTCAGGTAAGGGTAAAGATAAATATTTTTTGAACATTTTAGTTCCGCATGCTTTATTATTTTTCAAAAATATATTCGTAGCATTTTTATAACTTATCCCCGTATTATTTTTGAACCATGATAACCATTTATATTTTAAATCGATATACGCACGGGCTAAATTGTGTACATCACTACCATTAAAAATTAGATATTGTGGAAAAACTTCATTCAATTTCTCATAATGTGCCCATTCATATATTTGAGGAAGTTTATCATATAAATATTTAGCATTCTGTTTAATATCTCCAGTAATTTTCATAAAATAATCCGTATAATTCACATAATCCTTATAGTCGCATGTTCCTGTGTAAAAGCATTGATCGTATTTCTCAAGTTGACAGAAAAAATCCTGTTGTTCCTTTACACTAATTTGTTTTGCAAATATTGACTTGTTTAAAACTATCAATAATGTAATTAATAAAAAAATTTCTTTTGACTGTATCAACATTATTTTTACTCTTTAAGGTAAGATTTGCCCATTTTTTAGTCTGAAGCGCATTTTTCCAGCCTGACCATTAATAGTAGCGTTAATATTATAGTATCCATTGGAATCAGGTAGTATTGTTGTTTCTTTTGGAGTAAATTGATTGCCTTTTTGTTCTTCAATAGTACCAATTATTTTATCATTGGCTTTATCTATATATAACATATTAAAATGCTTTCCTGAATTTCTGTTATAAATAGAACCCTGTGTCCGATCTGTATTGTCAATTGTGTTTTGCTTTCTCACACCAATAGCATGGTCTTGACTAAAACTAGAATTAGGATCATTTTCAATTCTGCCAGCGTTTTTATCCCATTTATCAATAAAGCCAATTAGTATGTTTCGTTTAGATTTTTCATATTGTTCTACTAATTCATGCATTATCGCTCCTATGCCACTGGTTCCGTATGGATTTTTATCGTACTCAAATACATCTTCTAAATCAATTATCTGATTTATGTAATCACCAGTATTCACCATAGGTACACTCTTATCAAGAGTGACTTTAGCTATATTATTTGGGTCATCAATTATATTTTTTAGTGCATCATATACTTTTCGTTCTTTATCTGTTAGCTGATTTATATTCCCTACTACAGCAAGCTCTAGCACTTCATACCCATCATTGGTTTTAATGGGATTACCATCTTTATCCAGCTTGGGTTGTAGCTTCACTTTTTTGCCCAGATAATCTGATGCGATAATACCGGACTCGCGGTGGTGGCGATAATGCCGTCTATTTAATCGTCAGGCACGCAATCATCAAATCCAAACCCTTTTATTCTACAAAATGGTTTTCCAGCTTGTTTTTTTTCTTCATAAATAATTACTCTATTAATAAAATCAGTATTAAATCCATTTGCCAACATATAGTTTCCAAAGAGCCGTCCAATATATTTGGTTTTTAGAATAGATGGTGGTACCGGATTTGTCGTACATAAATTACTTATATCTTTAATATTCACCTGTTTTACTGAAAATATACTATCTTTATGACAATCTTTCTTATCTGAGTACAAATCTGCACATGAAGCCTTAAGTAATCTTAAAAGTTCCTCTGGTGAATAATAGCCTGGTTTAAAAATGGTAATAACATTATTATTGATAATATCTATATAATCAAAATAATTATCTTTAAAGTTAATTTTGATTGTATAACTTCGATGATTGTCTCTTACTATGCCATAATACATTCCATCTAAATCTTTATTAGATACGCTTAGATCGGTAATGTAATGGAAGTCACCATTTATCTGCGGACATATATTAGCTGAAGCGCGCAGGCTATAAAGCATATCATTAGTAACTAAGTCATGCGCTAATACATTTTTTGCACCGGCAAATATCAATATCATTGTAAGAACATAAATTCTTTTCATTTCGCCCTCCAGTTAAAGGATTTATTTTAAATTCAATTTCATTTTTTGTTTTTATCCTCGATAACAGTGCCAATAGGCTTTCGGGGATATTCATATCTTTTTGTACTATCCTGTTCATAAGTATAGTATGTTTTTACAACTTTATCTCCATAATCATGTGTGAACTGAATGACATCCATTCCTTTCCATTTGGTTACAAAAGGGGCTACTTCAACGTCGGGATGAATTATGTTATTTGGGTAACGATCTTTCAGATATCGATACTCTGCATCTCTCGCTAGATCATGAGCTGGCATGAAGATATTTTCTTTATTATATTGATTTTTTGTAGAACCATCGTCATTAAATATTCCAGATTTAACTTGCTCATAGTTTTCTGTTTCAAACCTTTCTTTTGTCAAATGTAGTACAATCAAATACAGTGCCTCAGGATCTGAATTATCAAAAAATTCCTTTGTTACATTTACATCGCCAGTAGAAAAATCATCAACTGTCGTATGGTTTTTATTTATATATTCTGGATCAGAAATCAATCTCAAATAGATATCTTCATTTTTATTAATTGCATCTATTATTGTTTTATTCGCTACATCTGTGGGATTTAATACTCCACCATTTGGATTATCCGACACTAATACAGGTGGGTTTTGACTATCATCATAATGATAACCATCAATCACGATTCTATTCTTTTCGTCTAATTTATATTTATATTGCTTTTGCGCTTTATTTAATAAATCCAGATAACGTTTTTTAGCGGCTTTATCACCGGTAACTATCAGCCGATTATTATCCACCGCCGTATGCCCAGCCTGATTACCCTGTGCTACATCCGCCATACTGCCACCAACTGCTGCCCCTGCTGTCGAACCGACTAATCCCGCTATTGCTGATATCGTCGACTTCTCTGCTGCTGTTAAATCCGCCGGATTTTTGCCATACAGCCATTTCGACAGTATTGGTGCCGTTGCCTCCGCTCCCGCTGCGCCTAGTACGGCATGCGCTACCAGATGAGCTGTGCTGCCTTCCGCATCTTTACCTTTGAAGTACTGACCGATCTGATGCGAAATTACAGGACTCGCGGTGGCGGCGATAATGCCACCTATATTATTGGTTGGTGCGGCCAGTCCTGCTCCTATGGCATTCAGGATCAGCCCGCCGGTATTCCATTGCGCCAGTTCTTTTTCGTACTGCGCGCTCTCTTCCGCAGTCAGGTTGCCGTCTTCAGCAACTTTTTAAGCAGCACATATTAAATTAAAATGTATCTACAATCCCATTAGTAATCTTTATTTGATACTTAAATAAATCATTTAAAAATTTAGCATTAATACCATTGAAGTATAAGTACTCAACTACGATATCTGGCAAATATGATGTTTTAGGAATTTTTCTATGCTTTAAATTTGAATAACATAATTTTTTAAGATCTTTTAACTGACTAGGATTATTAAATAATATTTTATTTTTTTGGCATAAAGATTTATTATGATAGATATCCTGACAAGGAATATGCAGAACTATTTTTCTGCTATTATCTTTAATTCCCAAATGAAGTGTATTGTCTTGTATTTCAATATAATTTAAAAAGTTATCTTCAAAATCCAATTTTATTAAATAATTATTTCTATTTTTTTTTACAGCTCCATAGTAAATACCATTTAAATATTGAATATCATTATCAACTGGCAATAATGGTATTATTTTAGCATTATTTTTAGAAGTGCTACATACATTTATTTGATTATCAATAGAATTATTGACTGAATCTTGCTCATTTGCTTGGGCTAAGCACACAAATAAATACAACATAAAAAATGATATTAACCTTCTTAATATTGATATGAAATATCTCATTTACTAATCCTTTCATTAATATAAATATTATAATCAATAAGATACTCCAATAGGTCGTGTAGGTATCTTCCTTCCTCTAGAATCTATTTTATAATCAAAATATATTTTCTGTTGTACACCACCATAATTATATATTTTAACTAACACACTCTTTCCTTTCCATGTTGTTAAAATAGGGTGTGGGTTTAAGTATTGATAAATAAAATTTTGATTTGGATACAATTCCTGTAAATAATCTAGTTCAGCCAATATACCAGCATTATGTCCTGGAGTGAATGTTGAATGTGCATTGTTTTCATTAACTGTTGATTTTATCTCCTCATAGTTATTAGTTTGCTCCCTTTCTTTAATATAATGAATAATTGTTTGCATTAATGCATTTGGATCTGAGTTTTGAAAAAGATCTTTTGTGACATCAATGTTACCGGTGATAAAATCATCTATCAAAATTTGATCTTGACTTATAATTTTAGGATCAGAAATCAATCTCAAATAGATATCTTCATTTTTATTAATTGCATCTATTATTGTTTTATTCGCTACATCTGTAGGATTTAATACTCCACCATTTGGATTATCCGACACTAATACAGGTGGGTTTTGACTATCATCATAATGATAACCATCAAGCACGATTCGATTCTTTTCGTCTAATTTATATTTATATTGCTTTTGCGCTTTATTTAATAAATCCAGATAACGTTTTTTAGCGGCTTTATCACCGGTAACTATCAGCCGATTATTATCCACCGCCGTATGCCCAGCCTGATTACCCTGTGCTACATCCGCCATACTGCCACCAACTGCTGCCCCTGCTGTCGAACCGACTAATCCCGCTATTGCTGATATCGTCGACTTCTCTGCTGCTGTTAAATCCGCCGGATTTTTGCCATACAGCCATTTCGACAGTATTGGTGCCGTTGCCTCCGCTCCCGCTGCGGCCAATGCCCCAGCTAGGGCATCGTTTCCACCCGCTGCGGCCACTGCTGCACCTAGTACGGCATGCGCTACCAGATGAGCTGTGCTGCCTTCCGCATCTTTACCTTTGAAGTACTGACCGATCTGATGCGAAATTACCGGACTAGCGGTGGCGGCGATAATGCCACCTATATTATTGGTTGGTGCGGCCAGTCCTGCGCCGATGGCATTCAGTATCAGTCCACCGGTATTCCATTGCGCCAGTTCTTTTTCATACTGCGCGCGCTGCTCTGGGCTGAGATTTTCTTTTTTCAGTTCTTCTTTCAGTTTATCTTTTTTGCTGTTAATGAAGGCTGAGGTAGCCTGCATGTTTTTGCTGAATTCCTGACTTACTTCGCGCTGTAAATCCAGTTCTTGCTGTACTTTGTCTTTATCAAAGTTATTGCTCAAGTAGCCGGCTTTGTCGGCATAGTTGTCGCTAGTGGTGTCGGTATAAATACCGGCAATGGTTTCTGCGGCGCTTTTGCCGGTTTTCTGCTGCTGGGCGGTTTCATCGGTGATGATGATGTTGTTGGTGTTGATACCGCTATGGGTGGTGCTGCTGTCGTGACCGCTGTCGCTACCGTAACCTACGGTATTACTGGCTCCAGTACCGCCCTGATTGGCCAGATTAATGCTATTGTTTTTGCTCGGCTGACTTTGTCCCAGTGAGGATCCACTAACGCTGCCACTGGCTCCTATGCCGATACTGCTGCCTTTATAGTCGCTGTGATTGTGAATATCGCTGCTGGTGAGGCTGCCGGTGGTAAGCTGGTTTTTACCCGCCGCTTCGGCAGCCTGGGTTGAGGTGATGATGGCGCCTTTGAGGTCGGTATTGCCTTTGACTTTGATCTGGTAGCCATTATCGCCGGCAATGATGCCGCTCTGTTCGGTGACGCCGGCGTAATCGGCTTTGATTTTGCTTTTGCTGTAGTTGACTGAACCAGAGGCTCCATAGCCTACGGTTACTTGTCCACTGATATTTTCCTGTTTGCTGTCGTATTTGGCGGTGTCTTGCAGGCTTTCGATGTTTAGTTCGGCTGCATCGATGCTGACGCCTTTGCCGGTTACCTGTGCGCCTTTAATGTTGGTGGCACCACCGCTAATCAGGCTGGTGTTGCCGCTGAGGCTGCCGATATGGCTGTTGCGGTAGCTGGTCTCGTCGCCGTTGCCGTGACCTTTGCCGTAATTACCTCCGGCGGTAACGCCAAGAGCCAGACCATCGGCACCATAGCTGATGGCTACGCCGGCATTCCAGCCACTGGATTTGTTTTTGCTGCGTTCGCTGTGACTTTGCTCGGCAGCCAGCAGGTTGATTTCGTTATCTGCCTGTAAGTGGGTGCCTTGGTTACCACTAATGTCGGAACCGATGATGTTGATGTTGGAATCTTGGCCGGCACCGGTGGCCAGCAGGTTAACTTGTCCGCCGGCATGGATATTGCTGGCTGAGGCAACGTTGTCTACGCTGTGGCTTTCGCTGCGGCTCTTTTGTTGGCCAACGGTGATGCTGACGCTAACGTTTTGAGCAGCAGATTGGGGATTTTTACCAGCATCGGCTATGGCCTGACCGGCTTGGTAGCTATCCATGCCGGCATTATAGGCAGCCATGGCATTGACGCGGTCGTTTTTGCTTTTGCCTACGCGTTTGATGGCAGTATCTGCTGCCTGAATAGCATTGATCACAGGTACGTTAACGGCAACGGTGAGGCCGCTCTTTTCGTAGGTATGGACATTGTCGCGCTGGTAGTGGTCTTGCACGGCGCTGATGTCGATTTGTTTGGCGATGACGTTGACGTCTCCTTTGGGTGAGGACACGCTGCTGCCGCTCTGGCTGTAGTGGTTGCCGGCAATGATATTGGTGTTGCCGCTGAGGCTGCCAATGCTGCTGCCACTATGGATATGGGATGTGTTAGTGGTGTCGTCGCTTTCTTTCTGGCTGCCGATGCTAAAGCCGATACCGCCGCTACCCATAAGGCCGGATTTGGTTTCTTTGTGGTACTGGCGGTCGGTGTAGTGGTTTTCGGCTGCGCTGATGTTGACATCATGGCCGGCATGCAGGGTGGTGCCGTTGTCGGAGATGATGTTGCTGCCGCGCACGTTGATGTCTTTATCGCTGCTGATGTTGACTCTGGCACCGGTAATGTTGCTGCCTACGGCTTCGTCATAGTTGGCTTGATACTGATCCAGTGTGGTTTTTTTCGACAGGAAGCCGCTGGATTTGTCGTAGGTGGAATGATCCAGCTCAGTTTGTTGCCGTCCTTCGCTGATGTTGACGCCGTTTTTGCCATACAGGTTGACGCTGCCGTTGTAACTGTCGATGTCGCTCTGACGGATGTTCAGTTGGTCACCGGCCAGTAGGTTGATGTCCCCTACTGCGGTGATGT
>NZ_JAAEDQ010000020.1:0-6610 GCF_013344965.1 Snodgrassella sp. ESL0253
GAGCCGTTGCCGGTTTCATCAGAGCCGTTGCCGGTTTCATCAGAGCCGTTGCCGGTTTCATCAGAGCCGTTGCCGGTTTCATCAGAGCCGTTGCCGGTTTCATCAGAGCCGTTGCCGGTTTCATCAGAGCCGTTGCCGGTTTCATCAGCAAGAGTAATTATGGCAGCAGGTATGACTTGGCTTTCAAATATTGCAGATGACTCGATACACGACGAACATTCAGCATATGCCATATTGGACGATAGCATGGCTGCACCGATTGCCACCGCCAATTTTGTCCCAGTAACTTTACCTCGTTTTCGTACTAGTTCTGATGTGACGGTATAAGCCTGTTCTTTTCTATTCCAAATCAGCTTATATATTTTGTTCATAAGGGCGTCTTTGTGATAAATAGATTTTAAGTTAGTTGTTAAATTAAATTAATTTTAAGTTAATAAAATTAACCCAATTAAATACTATATTTTCGTATGTAATTTTGTCAATTTGGTATGTAATCGTTGATAAATTCATGTATAAGCTTAAAATGCAGATGCTATTTTATTTTTTAAACAAATAGTTGTATTTGATTTACTGTTGAGTTTTGAGTTATTTTTCTTTGAAAAACAAAATTTTATATTAAAATTTTTATTCAAATTGATTTTTATTTGATGTAAGTCAAAAAAATACACTAATTAAGGTTGCACTTATGATACAAAATAGGTTAATTATTTTGGTCTTTTGGCATAATTTTAATTGATTATATATTAATGTATTCAGGGTTAATTTATTTATGCTGAAAAAGTAAGCGGTAGCAATTTATAAAACAATCAGGCTAGTGTGAACGAAAGTACAGCTAGTCATACGGATTAAATTTTATAATTATGCCTTTGCTAATATATGGATGATTGGTTTTACTCTTTTAAATCTTTATATTAATCTGTCACGGTTGTTGATCTGGTTTAGGATAATGATCATGACGATGGTCAATATATTGGTGGTGGAAGATGAGGATGCAATTTCCACTCTGATTCAATTTACTTTAGAGCAAGCCGGTTTTACAGTGCAAAGTATATCCAGTGTAGAAGATGCATTGCCGCTATTGCAGTCGCAGTTACCGGATGTGGTTTTGTTAGACTGGATGTTGCCAGGAGTTTCTGGTTTACAGTTTGTAAAGTATTTGCGTGATACAGACAGGACTCGTGATTTACCGATTATTCTGTTGACGGCACGAGGCGAAGAAACAGACAAGGAGCAGGGGCTGAATCTGGGTGCTGATGACTATATTACTAAACCTTTTTCGCCACGAGAGTTGATTGCGCGTATTAATGCACTCCTGCGCCGGCGTGCTCCGCAAAAAACCAGTACACCACTGCATATTCATGATATAGAGCTAAACCCACAGCAGCAGCGGGTGCAGGTAAACGGGAAAATTATCGCTTTTGGGCCAAGCGAATTCAAATTATTGCATTTTTTTATGACTCATCCCGATCGGATATATACCCGTAGCCAACTTCTGGACCTGGTGTGGGGTGATCATGTGTTTATTGAGGAACGCACGGTAGATGTTCATATTCGCCGTTTAAGACGAGGGCTTGAAACAGTTGGTTATGAGCACCTGATACAGACTGTACGTGGTAGTGGTTACCGTTTTTCCCTGTAATCAGCATAATAACTAAATTCATATTCGGCTGGAATATACATCCTTATGTCTGAACTGCGTCATCATTTGTATTTAATACTGGCTACCCTGATAGCAGTAGTAGTGCTGTCACTGCTGATAGGTGGCGTGCAGTTAATGCTGGTAGGTCTGTGTTGTTTGCTTTTTTTGTGGCTGGTAGGCTACTGGTATCATTTAATCAAACTGGTGCGCTGGCTGGAGCGGCCAAAGCTACGCAATGTGCCACATGGCATTGGTATCTGGAAGAATATTTTCAATACGCTGATGTTACAGGCTAAAAGTCGCAAAAAGCGCAAACAGAAATTGGGGGTGGCCTTACTGCGTTTTAACCGCATTGCCGAGACTATACCGGAAGGCGTACTGATTCTGGGGCTGGATGGACGCATTCAGTGGCTGAACCATGTGGCTGCCACGCATTTTAATCTGAATCCAGAGCGTGACAGTAATGGAATACTGGTTGAATTGATTGGAAATGTCCATTTTCAGCAATTCCTGAGTGAACAGGCACCGGAGTCAGGGGATATGAAGCTTACTATTGATAATAGCGGTAGTGGATTACCCCGAATATTAAATATTATTCGCACGCCGTTTGACGAACAGGCAACTCTGATTATTACTCAGGATATTACTGCTGCTGAACAGCTAAATGCTACCCGCACTGCTTTTGTGGCCAATGTTTCACATGAGCTGCGGACACCATTGACTGTTATCAATGGTTTTTTGGAAACATTGACCGATATGCCGGAACTACCTCAGGAGCAGCGCCAGTCATTTATTGCCCTGATGAGTAAAGAAGGCGCACGCATGCGTAATCTGCTGGCCGATCTGCTGACCTTATCCCGTCTGGAAAACCAAACCGATATCTCTATACACAGACAGCCAGTATATCTGACTGCTCTGGCAGAACAGGTAGTGCATGAAGCCAGAATTCTGTCCGCAGGTAAACATTCCTTTGTCTGTGAGCTGGCTACAGACATCTGGGTAAATGGTATTCAGCAGGATTTGTATAATGCTTTCAGCAATCTGTTGTTTAATGCTGTACGCTATACACCGCCACGGGGAACTATTGCCATCCGATTAAGAAGTGAACAGTGTCAGCATGATTCCTGGCAAGCAATTTTTCAGGTTAGCGATACCGGTACGGGTATTGCTGCTGAACACATTCCGCACCTGACGGAGCGTTTTTATCGAGTGGATTCCGGCCGCTCACGCCAAAGCGGTGGTACTGGTCTTGGTCTAGCGATTGTCAAACATGCACTGGCTGAACATAGCGGTAAATTACAGATTGACAGTGTAGTTGGCAGTGGAAGTACTTTTAGCGCCATATTGCCTCAGATAAAAAACGACAAAGGGCTTGACAGCCGCGCCACTCATGTCTAAAATGCGCGCTCTTGGGTCGTTAGCTCAGTCGGTAGAGCAGCGGACTTTTAATCCGTTGGTCGAGCGTTCGAATCGCTCACGACCCACCATTTTTCTTTCGTATATTTCAGTGTTTTACGCATCGTATCTACTGTTATTACTTCCTCCTCAGGTTTGTTTACTGTGCCTAAATTGTGACAATTATCCGTCATAATATTGGCAACCCACATTGTGTACATTACATTAACCTAATACACAATACCCATGGAGAGTCTGTACTATTTTCGGGCATGTTGATTCAATAATCTGAATTCTGCCTAGCCTTAAGGCTATTATAAAAATAAATGGTTTTATTAAGAATTGATACTATCTATTATATAAACATTCTTTAATGCCAATTTAATATTTTTGTCATAAAATTATTTGATATTGATAGATGCAGTTTTTACTGCATAAAATCTTCATTATTATGACTAGTAATGGGATTGGTGAGGCGTTGTGTCATCTTTTCGCTGATATTGAATGCCAGCTTATTTTGGTTGCTTGAACTACAGATAGATTGCAATCAATTCAGCAATCGTTATCTGCTAAACAGAGCAAAAATCAATATATAACTACCTCCTAAAATAGTACAGCCCCACTTAACCGCCAATTTCGAGAATTGTGTTTTCAACCAGACAAAGATGTGGACATTCTCAGTGTGGTAACTTTTATTATCAAAGTAACCAAATACACTTATTCCAAAAATAGAAGTAATTCAGCAGGGCGCATATTTTTATATTAAGCCAATAGAGTTTTTAAACATTTTTTCTCAAGCTAAATAATTAAATTATCAACCTGATAAATCACTTTGATATCTGGATAGTCCACAAAAGCCTGAGGAAATAGATATTCACCTTTAAAAAACGGTACGGATATATAGTTCCATTTAGGCTTAAATGATGGATGAAATTGAGCAATTGAATCAGATAATAATGTTGTGCAATACAGATGCGGTTCATCTTTACTGCTTAAAATAAAAGATTTTCCACGCTGATTTAGAATAAAAGCAGCAATCTTATGCTTTTCTTGCTGATTCAGAAACATAGGTCGAATTATAGCACCTTTCTGTGCCAATTTTGGACTCAAAAAATATTCCAGTTCGGAAACAATGACCTGATTTGAGGCGGATTCGCCATCATCTGTTGTTGCATGTACAACCAAAATTTTAGGGTGTAATTGGACAATCATTCCTATATGTGAATACTCGCTTTTACCCAAGTAACTGATCCAACGACTGTCATTGACAGTACCCAATCGTACCACCCAATCACCAATCTTCAGTGAAGGCAAATTCTGAAGCTTGCCATATTGAGGAGGTCGATGCCGTTCATAAAAAAATGTAACAGCACCACCCGCCAGAATGAGAATAATCAGTAAAAAGCAAATAAAATATTTATGATGTTTACACATATATTAAAAAACCTGCTTAGAGCAGGTGTTTATTATTTAAATTTTCAGTTTCCAGCCATCATCTGTTTTAATTAAACGTATATGTTCTTCTTTGGGCTTTTCTGACTTTTTGAAAGTGACAGTTACCGAAACATCAGCAAATTTTTTATCATTATCGTATTGCGGTTCTCCCACAGATATTTCTTTTACACCGCCATTCTTATTGGCAAATTCTTTTCTATGGGTAATTTCAGCTTTAATTTTACCGGATAGCATCTCCGGCAATCCAGCTTCTTTTTTATCGTTCTCACTAAGATAAATCATAGAAATAGCTGTTTCACTGTCGCCAGCATATACCGCTTCAGTATATTTTTTGGCGGCTGCTTCCGGTGTAGAAGCACCACCGCAAGCAGCAAGTGCTAGGGTAATACATAAGCCTGTCAGTAAATTAAATATTTTTCTCATACTATGAATACCTATGTATGTTAATAAATGATAATTTGGACTAATGTTAACTTTATATTGATCATTAATCAATATAAATCCAGTACCTCCGTACGGTAACAACGGTTAAATCTTTCAATAATATCCATTCTGGTATGGGCTGTCTGGTTGAATATAATCTATGGTTATACCATTATTATTACATTGAAAGTTCTAAAACGCCGTTGATTGCGGCTACTGTCATTCATAAAGTCTATTGACCAGCATTCACCTTGTTTATTGGGTACTGATAGTTTTCTGTGCATTGTGGTGGACGTTTTTTATGCATTATCCTGAGATTAAGCTTTAATTGACAATTCATCCGATAAACGCGTTTATGATTCGATTTATAGTCGAGCTTGTTGATGTGCTTAAAACACTTGGGAAAGCCCCAGCGTAAATGCTTGTCAGTGATAACACTTGGCATCGAAATAACTATGGAATCATTCTGTAACTTAGGTTGGTAATAGTAAGTATTTCAACTTAAACCAGCAACAGAGCCGCTCATTACAATAGTGACAGGATGTTTGCCTGTAGTTGCATAACCCTAGCTTTATGTGTCTTAGTGGGCACTAGCGCTTTTTGATGATTTCTTCCTGAAGCTGAGATTTTAAATCTCAGCTCAGCAAACATCTGCTTAAGTTTGCGGTTTTCAGCTTCCAGTTCTTTTAAGCGTTTGATATCTGATGTTTCTATATCACTGTATTTTCCCAGCTATTTATAAAAAGTTGAATTACTCATGCCATATTTATGGCAAAGTTCTTTGACAGGGCCGGCTTCAGCTTCTTTTGAATAGATACGGTTTGATGTTCAGCCATTTTTTTGATGTTTAAATCCTCTTGTGGATTTATAGAAAGAATTTTCTACTTTAGGGCTGTACTATTTTAGAAGTGAGTTACAAAGCAAACAGCATAATTTTCTATATGAATCATATGCTAAATATGGTGAATTTACAAATATTACCAATATTAACAAAATTTGTGTGTAGTATACTTCTTTAAAAATTCGATATATTTGGTTGATTAATTATGAAATTTATTTCTCCTCCTGCGAAAATTAAAACGATATTACTGGTGGTTTTGGGGTCACTGTCTGCGTACGGTTTAGCTGCTACTACTTGCACTGACCGGAATGGGTGTGGTATCGGGGCGGGTAAAGCTTTGGGCAGTGATGTGAAGATTGCTGCTGGGCAATATCAGAATGCAGTGCCTACTCCTGCAGAATTTCAAGATGGGTGGAATAGTTCTTTGTTTAATATTGGTAATGATTTTGATGCACAAAATCTCTCTTCTATTAAAGCCGAATTTACTCCGGGAACAAATATTATATTGGATCTGTCTTTTTGGAGAAGCCAGGTTATGAAACAGATAGGGAAGATTTTGGTTTTACAGATATTGATATCAGATCATTTGCTGGAGGAGAATATCCTATTGAGGTTATTATTCCCAAAGGAGTGCAGTTTACGCTAAAAGGAGGCCTGAAAGAATCTGAGAATAATATTACTGGTATCCAATTAGATGAGGGGCATGTTAATTCACAGGCTGAATTTATTATTGTAAATACCCCATAGTTAGTACAAAACTGACGTAGAAAATCATGCTGCTTGTTTTAGTGTTTTATACTCAATCGGCGTCATATTATTTAGTGCTTCATGAGGTCTTTCGGTGTTATAAACTGTTA
>NZ_JAAEDQ010000021.1:0-5546 GCF_013344965.1 Snodgrassella sp. ESL0253
TCAACCGGGTTCTTCTTATGGGGAGTCTGGCGGTGTCCTACTTTCACATGGGCATCCATACTATCATCGGCGCTAGGTCGTTTCACGGTCCTGTTCGGGATGGGAAGGCGTGGGACCAACCCGCTATGGCCGCCAGACATTAAACTGTCAAATCAGAAAGCCTTAATCTTGGTGATGTGTATTCATCAGTAAGCTTTTATCATTTCTTCTGCACATACTCTCATGTACGAAGTTCTTCAAATGATAGAGTCAAGCCTCACGAGCAATTAGTATCGGTTAGCTGCAAGTGTTACCACTCTTCCACACCCGACCTATCAACGTCCTGGTCTCGAACGTCTCTTTAGAGGGATTAAATCCCTAGGGAAGTCTCATCTTCAGGCGAGTTTCACGCTTAGATGCTTTCAGCGTTTATCTCTTCCGAACTTAGCTACCCGGCGATGCGACTGGCGTCACAACCGGTACACCAGAGGTTCGTCCACTCCGGTCCTCTCGTACTAGGAGCAGCCCCCGTCAAACTTCCAACGCCCACTGCAGATAGGGACCAAACTGTCTCACGACGTTTTAAACCCAGCTCACGTACCACTTTAAATGGCGAACAGCCATACCCTTGGGACCGACTACAGCCCCAGGATGTGATGAGCCGACATCGAGGTGCCAAACTCCGCCGTCGATATGAACTCTTGGGCGGAATCAGCCTGTTATCCCCGGAGTACCTTTTATCCGTTGAGCGATGGCCCTTCCATTCAGAACCACCGGATCACTATGTCCTGCTTTCGCACCTGCTCGACTTGTCGGTCTCGCAGTTAAGCTACCTTGTGCCATTGTACTATCAGTCCGATTTCCGACCGGACCTAGGTAACCTTCGAACTCCTCCGTTACTCTTTGGGAGGAGACCGCCCCAGTCAAACTGCCTACCATGCACGGTCCCCGATCCAGATGATGGATCCGGGTTAGAACCTCAAAGTCACCAGGGTGGTATTTCAAGGACGGCTCCACAGATACTAGCGTTTCTGCTTCTTAGCCTCCCACCTATCCTACACAAGTGACTTCAAAGTCCAATGCAAAGCTACAGTAAAGGTTCACGGGGTCTTTCCGTCTAGCAGCGGGGAGATTGCATCTTCACAACCATTTCAACTTCGCTGAGTCTCAGGAGGAGACAGTGTGGCCATCGTTACGCCATTCGTGCGGGTCGGAACTTACCCGACAAGGAATTTCGCTACCTTAGGACCGTTATAGTTACGGCCGCCGTTTACTGGGGCTTCGATCCGATGCTTGCACATCTTCAATTAACCTTCCAGCACCGGGCAGGCGTCACACCCTATACGTCCACTTTCGTGTTTGCAGAGTGCTGTGTTTTTATTAAACAGTCGCAGCCACCTATTCTCTGCGACCTCTAACGGCTTACGGAGTTAATCCTTAACCATCAGAGGCATACCTTCTCCCGAAGTTACGGTATCAATTTGCCGAGTTCCTTCTCCTGAGTTCTCTCAAGCGCCTTAGAATTCTCATCCTACCCACCTGTGTCGGTTTGCGGTACGGTTTCATTCAAACTGTAGCTTAGTGGCTTTTCCTGGAAGCGTGGTATCAGTCACTTCGTGTCCGTAGACACTCGTCATCACTTCTCGGTGTTAAGCACCCGGATTTGCCTAAGTGCTCCACCTACCGGCTTAAACGATCTATTCCAACAGATCGATGACCTAACCTTCTCCGTCCCCACATCGCATTTGAATCAAGTACAGGAATATTAACCTGTTTCCCATCGACTACGCATCTCTGCCTTGCCTTAGGGGCCGACTCACCCTACGCCGATGAACGTTGCGTAGGAAACCTTGGGTTTTCGGCGACAGGGCTTTTCACCCTGTTTATCGCTACTCATGTCAACATTCGCACTTCTGATACCTCCAGCATGCTTCTCAACACACCTTCTTCGGCCTACAGAACGCTCCCCTACCATGCCAGTTAACTGGCATCCGCAGCTTCGGTTACAGATTTGAGCCCCGTTACATCTTCCGCGCAGGACGACTCGACCAGTGAGCTATTACGCTTTCTTTAAATGATGGCTGCTTCTAAGCCAACATCCTGGCTGTCTCGGCCTTCCCACTTCGTTTACCACTTAATCTGTCATTTGGGACCTTAGCTGGCGGTCTGGGTTGTTTCCCTCTTGACACCGGACGTTAGCACCCGATGTCTGTCTCCCGAGGAACCACTTGATGGTATTCTTAGTTTGCCATGGGTTGGTAAGTCGCAATGACCCCCTAGCCATAACAGTGCTTTACCCCCATCAGTGTCTTACTCGAGGCACTACCTAAATAGTTTTCGGGGAGAACCAGCTATCTCCGAGTTTGTTTAGCCTTTCACCCCTATCCACAGCTCATCCCCGCATTTTGCAACATGCGTGGGTTCGGTCCTCCAGTACCTGTTACGGCACCTTCAACCTGGCCATGGATAGATCACTCGGTTTCGGGTCTACACCCAGCAACTAATCGCCCTATTAAGACTCGGTTTCCCTACGCCTCCCCTAATCGGTTAAGCTCGCTACTGAATGTAAGTCGTTGACCCATTATACAAAAGGTACGCAGTCACGGATTTCTCCGCTCCCACTGTTTGTATGCATCAGGTTTCAGGTTCTATTTCACTCCCCTCCCGGGGTTCTTTTCGCCTTTCCCTCACGGTACTGGTTCACTATCGGTCGATGATGAGTATTTAGCCTTGGAGGATGGTCCCCCCATCTTCAGACAGGATTTCGCGTGTCCCGCCCTACTTTGCGTATACTTAGTACCACCTCTGAAATTTCGAATACGGGGCTTTCACCCTCTTTGGCCAAGCTTCCCAGCTTGTTCTTCTATCTCAGTGGCTATCATATACAGGCTCTTACGCGTTCGCTCGCCACTACTTGCGCAATCTCGGTTGATTTCTTTTCCTCTGGGTACTTAGATGGTTCAGTTCTCCAGGTTCGCTTCTCTGCACCTATGGATTCAGTGCAGGATACCATGCTTATACATGGTGGGTTTCCCCATTCGGACATCGCGGGATCACAGCTCTATTGCCAGCTCCCCCACGCTTTTCGCAGGCTTACACGTCCTTCTTCGCCTATCATCGCCAAGGCATCCACCTGATGCACTTATTCACTTGACTCTATCATTTCAAGAACCTCTTGACTTCGCCATCTCCACCGTTGACTAGTGAATATGACTAAGGCCTTTACTCTCATAAAGCTTACTGCTTTGGTTGTCTGAACAACGCCTTTTGTCTTCGTTGTTCAGCGATACAATCATCACCCAATTCTTTCAGCACTTTCTTCTTCATCTGTTTCCAGATTCCGATTCCTGTGCCTCAATCTTTGTTTGTTGATTTCGGCTTTCCAATTTGTTAAAGATCGATGCGTTACTTCGCAAATTAAAGCTAGCTTCTGCTTCGTCTGTACTCAGACTAAACTACCTTTAATTTCCAAAGTATCCTGAACCAACTTCCCTCTTCCTACAGAGTCGTGGTGGAGGCAAACGGGATCGAACCGATGACCCCCTGCTTGCAAAGCAGGTGCTCTACCAACTGAGCTATGCCCCCGCGTCCTTAAATATGTGGTGGGTCTGGGAGGACTTGAACCTCCGACCCCACGCTTATCAAGCGTGTGCTCTAACCAGCTGAGCTACAAACCCAGTTTATTCAGTCTCTTCTCGCATCTTTTCAGTTTACCGATAAGTGTGAATGCGAATCAGCCTCTTCTTTTCTCTAGAAAGGAGGTGATCCAGCCGCAGGTTCCCCTACGGCTACCTTGTTACGACTTCACCCCAGTCATGAAGCATACCGTGTTAAGCGACCTCCTTACGGTTAGTCTACCCAATTCTGGTATCCCCCACTCCCATGGTGTGACGGGCGGTGTGTACAAGACCCGGGAACGTATTCACCGCAGTATGCTGACCTGCGATTACTAGCGATTCCGACTTCATGCACTCGAGTTGCAGAGTGCAATCCGGACTACGATCGGCTTTCTGAGATTGGCTTCACCTCGCGGCTTCGCTACCCTCTGTACCGACCATTGTATGACGTGTGAAGCCCTGGTCATAAGGGCCATGAGGACTTGACGTCATCCCCACCTTCCTCCGGTTTGTCACCGGCAGTCTCATTAGAGTGCCCAACTTAATGATGGCAACTAATGACAAGGGTTGCGCTCGTTGCGGGACTTAACCCAACATCTCACGACACGAGCTGACGACAGCCATGCAGCACCTGTGTTACGGTTCCCGAAGGCACTCTCCTATCTCTAAGAGATTCCGTACATGTCAAGACCAGGTAAGGTTCTTCGCGTTGCATCGAATTAATCCACATCATCCACCGCTTGTGCGGGTCCCCGTCAATTCCTTTGAGTTTTAATCTTGCGACCGTACTCCCCAGGCGGACAATTTCACGCGTTAGCTTCGCTACTAAGGCATCTAGTACCCCAACAGCTAATTGTCATCGTTTAGGGCGTGGACTACCAGGGTATCTAATCCTGTTTGCTACCCACGCTTTCGAGCATGAACGTCAGTGTTATCCCAGGAGGCTGCCTTCGCCATCGGTATTCCTCCACATCTCTACGCATTTCACTGCTACACGTGGAATTCTACCTCCCTCTGACACACTCTAGTCATACAGTTTCAAATGCACGTCCCAAGTTGAGCTCGGGGATTTCACATCTGACTTATTTAACCGTCTGCGCTCGCTTTACGCCCAGTAATTCCGATTAACGCTCGCACCCTACGTATTACCGCGGCTGCTGGCACGTAGTTAGCCGGTGCTTATTCTTTAGGTACCGTCAGCACTAGATGGTATTAGCACCCAGCTTTTCTTCCCTAACAAAAGTCCTTTACAACCCGAAGGCCTTCTTCAGACACGCGGCATGGCTGGATCAGGGTTTCCCCCATTGTCCAAAATTCCCCACTGCTGCCTCCCGTAGGAGTTTGGGCCGTGTCTCAGTCCCAATGTGGCGGATCATCCTCTCAGACCCGCTATGGATCGTCGCCTTGGTAGGCCTTTACCCCACCAACTAGCTAATCCAACATCGGCCGCTCAAATAACGCGAGGTCCTAAGATCCCCCGCTTTCCCCCTCAGGGCGTATGCGGTATTAGCCATCCTTTCGGACAGTTATCCCCCATTACTCGGTACGTTCCGATGCATTACTCACCCGTTCGCCACTCGCCACCAGAGAGCAAGCTCTCCGTGCTGCCGTTCGACTTGCATGTGTAAAGCATGCCGCCAGCGTTCAATCTGAGCCAGGATCAAACTCTTATGTTTAATCTTAGCTTGTTGCAATCTCGAAGTTCCCTTCGAAATCACTGGTCTGCTTCAAAGTTATTGACAAGTATATGTCTATATATCTCGTCTCTCTGAATCAGTGTGAGGCTCATCCGCACTCACACTTATCGGTAATCTGTTCTGTTAAAGAGCGTTGCTTTCGACTGCGTTCTACTTTAAACTGTTTAGTTCGTTTCGTGTCGCGTCATCAGCGAAGAAGGCGAACTATACGCCTCACCTAAACCTCTGTCAACTACTTCATCCTTTTATTTTT
>NZ_JAAEDQ010000022.1:0-4345 GCF_013344965.1 Snodgrassella sp. ESL0253
GCCTGGATGATGGTGTTGCCTTTGAGGCTGCCTATCTGGCTAAGGGTAAGGGTGTGGTTCTGCTCCTGCTGATCCAGCTGGGTTTTGGATTTGCTGTAGCCGACGCTGGCCACGCCTTTGGACAGGCTGGCGGTGAAGCCGGATTTTTTCTCTTCGTGGTATTCGTGGTCTTGATAGTTGTTGTGGGCAGCCTGGATGTTGATGTCACGGCCGGCGCTGAGGATGGTTTGATCCTGGGCGATGATGTTGCTGCCGCGCACGTTGATGTCCTGATCGCTGCCGATATTAATTTGTTTGCCGGTGATGCTGCTGCCTACGGCTTCGTTGTGGTGTACCTGATATTTGTCTAGGTTGCTTTGGCTGGATACGATGTTGCCGGATTTGTGGTAGAAGGATTCGTCCAGATCGGCAGTTTTTCGGCCTTCGGTAATGTTGACGCCTTCTTTGCCGTAAAGGTTGACGCTGCCATTGAGGCTGTTGATGTCGCCCTGGCGGATGTTGATTTGTTTGCCAGCACCGATGCTGATATCACCCTGGGTGAGAATCTGGCTACCCACTTCGGCGCTGTGATGCAGTGACATGTGGTTGCGGTCACTCAGTTTGCCCTCGGTTTCATGGTCGGCTATCTGGACGGTATTTAGGTTGACGCTGCCTTCGCTGGAGCGTAGTTGGGTTTGGCCGTTGGTGGCGGTGTTGACGAGCTGGGCACCATTGATATCTATGCCTTTTTTGCCGTCCACTGTCAGGATGCTGTCTTTGTTTCCGGTAACATACAGGCCGGCGACGCGGTCGATGACGGTGGCGCCGTTGCGTTGGTCACCATGAGTGGCGGTGGTGGTGGTGAGGTTGATTTGGTTGGCTTTGAGGCTGAGCAGGTCTTTGGCCTGAGCGGCACCACCATTGAAGTCGATGTTGTTGCTGGCATTCAGGGCTACTTTGTTGCCGCTGATCAGGCCGATGTTGCTGATGTTCTGGGCACCTAGGTCGACGATTTTACGGCCGGCTATGCTGCCGTAGTTGTTGATGTCCTGGTTGGTGTGCAGGCTGATGTTGTTGGCGCTGATTAAGGCGCCAGCGCTGTTGATATCGCCATCGCGTACCATGAGGTAGATTTGTGGTACGAGGACGGTTTGCTGGCTGCCATCGGCCAGGGTGACGGTCTGGTTAACCAGCCAGACGATGTCGCTGGTCAGGCGGGCGATTTGTTCTGCGCTCAGGGCAATACCGGGAACTAAGCTCATTTCGCGCGCGGCGGTGATGCCGGCGTTCATCAGGGCTTTGTATTGTTCTTCGTCGTTCTGGTAGCCCTCCAGACGGCGGAAGCCGGTTAGGCGGGCAATTTGTTCGTTGATCAGGTATTGTTCGTAATAGCCGTCGCCCAGCCGTTTCTGCATTTTGTTCGGATTCTGGCCGAGGGCGCTGAGCATATAGTCGCTGCCCAGCCATTTTTTTAGGTTGGTAAAGGCGGGGTCGGTTTCTACCAGATAGCCGTTATTATCGGGGTTGATATGGTACAGGCTGTTGTTGGGCAGTCTGGCGTTGGTGTTGGTGTTGATATCAGTCAGGGTTTTGATTTGTTGCTGCTGTTGGGCAATATTGGTGTTGCCAGTGCTGCTTTGGTTGTTGCTGTTGATGTTGCCAACTTCGTGGCCGGTTGGATTGGCTGCGCTGGTTTTGTCCTGGTAATCCTTAATGGTTATGTGCTGCTGGATGAGGCTGACTGGCTGATCCAGGTCGATGGTGGTTGTGGTGGTGTCGCTGTATTTGCCACCTTTTCCTTTGTAGGCATGATAGTGTCCTGTGTGTGCATGCCCCTTTCTTTCATACTGGATATAACCTACTTTGCCTTTATCTTCTACGCGTTGCTGGCCTTTGGTTTCGATATTGTCCAGTTGCAGGTTGTCTGTGCCGATAAGGTTGCCGCCAACCAGTATCTGGCTGTTGTTGTTTTCCCAGTGGCTGCCGGCAATATTCAGGTTACCACCGATAATGATCTGGCCGGGATCGCTTTCTTTGACACGTTGTTTGTAGGTTTTACGGATAAAGTCCCACCATTTAACCTGTCTCATTTTTTTGTTGTAAACAACTGCTTTACTGCCGTCGTTGAAGGTAAATTTGGCTCGACTATCATTAAAATCAAAATAGCCATCTACTCCTTCAGTCCACCTTTCGGTGCGACCAGGGTATTTGTATTGCTGTATTCTTTCTTTATTGGCCAGGTATTCTTCTAATGTAAAGTGGTTATTGAGGTTGTGTAATTCTTTGACGGCGATGTTGCCATTACCCTGCGCTTCGATGCGCGCGCTGCCATTAATCAGGCTGTCAGCCATGCCTGTGGCCTGATGCTGTTCGTTTAAGGCACCGCCAATGGCGATATCACCTCCGCTCGACAGGAGGGCATGTTCTTTGTTGATGATGTTGGCGGCACCGATGTCCAGCCGCTCACGCGCAGCAATAACGGCGGCTTTGGTTTCGCTGCCGAGGGTTTCTTCCTGGTTGATTAGGTTATGGGTACCGATGGCAACATGGTTGCCATAGATGCGCCCGCTACCGATGTTGTTGATGCTGTTGCCAGACTGTACCAGAGTGATGCCGTTACTATTAATCAGGCCACGGTTGGTGATGCTGTCTTGTGCCTGTAGTTCGGTATGGTTGTTACTCTGGATGATGCCGCTGGCCTGGTTGTCGATATTGGCGGCGTTAAGGCTAACGCTGTCGCCACCGCTAAGGGTATGGTTGTTGCTGATATTGCCCTGGCTGCTCAGGTGCAGGCGTCCGCCAGCTTTGATGTCAGCATCGACGTTAAAGTTATCATGCAGCTGGATGGTGGCGTGACGGCCGGCACCGATGCTGCCGGGGTTGTTGAGCTGTTTGCTTTGGATGCTCAGATCATTGCCTGCCAGTATTTTGCCGTTATCGCTGTTGTCGATGCTCAGGCTTTGTTGGTTCTGGTCGTGAATCTGGACATCTTTGGCGCTGCTGATTTGTCCCTGCCGGTTGTCCAGATGCTGGTTAATCTGTGCCGTCAGTTGTTGGTTGGCGCGGATGGCACCGCTGTGGTTATTGATTGTATCTGTATGTAGCTGAATGCTATCGGCATCGATGCTGCCTTGCTGGTTGTTGAGGCTATTGTTGTGGATGCTGGCTTGTTTGCCGGCAATGATTTTGCCTTGGACGCTGTTGTCTAGGGTGTTGCTGTTGAGTTGTAGTTCGCCAGCACTGCTGATTTGTCCTTGCTGATTGTTGATGTGTTGGCTGATCTGCGCACTCAGGTGCTGGTTGCTGCGGATGGCTCCGGCATTGTTGTTCAGGCTATCGGCTGTTAGGTCGATGCTATCGGCATCGATGCTGCCCTGCTGGTTATTGAGTGCGCGGGTGTGCAGCTCGGCCTGTTTGCCGGCGCTGATTTTACCTTGGCTGTTATCTATATCACCGGCGGTTATGCTGAGGTCGCTGTTGCTGCCGATTTGGCCGTTCTGGTTCTGTAGTTGGTTGCGCACGCTAAGTTGCTGTTTGCCTGCACTGCGGATGGCGCCGTGTTGGTTGTTGAGCTCGTTGGTAGTCAGTTGCAGGCTATCGCTGTCGATGGCGCCGCTGCTGTTGTTCAGGCTGCCGGTTTGTACTTCGCTCTGGCCGCCACTCCACAACTGGCCGCTGTTGCTATTGTCTAGCTGGTTGCTGTGGATTTGCAGTTGTTGCTGCGCGGCAATGGTGCCTTGGTCGCTGTTGTTCAGTTCGGCACTGTCGATAGCCATGCGCTCGGCTGACTGGATGCGGCCTTGGCGATTGTCTAGCTGGCTGCTGTGGATTTGCAGTTGTTGCTGCGCGGCAATGGTGCCTTGGTCGCTGTTGTTCAGTTCGGCACTGTCGATAGCCATCCGCTCGGCTGACTGGATGCGGCCCTGGCGGTTGTCTAGCTGGCTGCTGTGGATTTGTAGCTGGCCGCTGCTGCTGATCTGTCCTGCGCGGTTGTCCAGCCGGGTGGTGTGGATATCAGCCTGTTTGGTATTCAGTTTGCCCTGATGGTTGTCTAGCAGTTCGCCGCTGACTTGCAGTTTGTTGAGATTCAGGGTGCCCTGATTGCTCAGACCATTATGGGCAGTCAGATCGATGCCGCCGTTGGCAATGATCTGGCCGTTTTGGTTATCAATGTCGTTATGGCTGATGATTTGCCCGGCACTGAATGTTTTACTGGTTGTGCTCGGTGCGGCTATGGTTTGGCCGGCACCTTCGGCGATGCTCGGCGCTTTGCTCTGCTTGTCTGCTTCCACTGGCGGCTGCGCTGGTTTATCTGGCTGCGCCGGGTTTTGTTCTGGTACGGTTGGTTGTGGCGCATAGCCAATCA
>NZ_JAAEDQ010000023.1:0-3982 GCF_013344965.1 Snodgrassella sp. ESL0253
CGGCGCCGATGGGGGAAGACCATTTGCGCGTGTCGAGGTTGAAGCCGCTGCTTTTGCTGGTGGCGCTTTGGTTATGGCTGTCGCGGGCAAAGCTGAGGTTGATGTTGTCTTTGGCATGCAGGAGGGCGTTGCCTTCGGCTGTGAGGCGCGCGCCTTCGCTGTTGATGCTGCCATCGGTGGCGATGATGTTGAGGTTGCCGCCGGCGCTGGCCTGGGTGGTAACGCTCTGGCTGGTATGCGTATCCTGGGTTTGATGGCTACGCTGGTGGTTCAGGGTGGCTACGATTGGGGTGCTGGCTGCCTGATAGGCGCTGGATGCGGCTTCGCCTGCCTGCATGCTGCGACCTAATACGGGGCGAGGGCGTTGGTAGCCGCTTGCAGGTTGGTCTGGCAGCCGTGGTTGACACCATTGAAGATAGTGATGTCTTTTGCGATGATGTTGAGAATGTAGGATTCCACCATGTTAGATCTGGAACCCTTTAATTCAATTTTACTTAGTAAAGGTTGATCCCTTGTTAATTAAATAATTTTCCCAGTTTGAATATAATCGATTAATATTTTCATCATTAGTATGCTTACTTGGATCATAATCATCACTAACAGGCATATATCTTACAAAAGATTCTATTTCCTCAGGATAATCAAAATTTTCATAAATTTCCTCAACCCTTCCTAAAGGATCATCCAATTCTTTTTGCTTATTAAATAGATCTAATAGAATGATATATAACCATTTTTCAGTACTATAGCAATGATCAACTTTAACTATCTTTTTTAATAAGCTTTCTATATTAAAAATGGTTGTTTCGTTTATCATCGATAGCTCAATTATAGATTCATCATAATTTGACTCATTAGTCACTTTATCATTTGCATAATTGACTACTTCTTGCCACTCTAAAAAATGATGCTCATAGCCCCATAATACATCCTGCCAATTAAGGCTAACATTGTTTTTTGTTATATTATTACTCATAATCTTACCTACTATTTTTGTGCTCTTTGATTAGGTTTTCCATTAACAGTACCACTAGAAATAAATCTTTGATGAGTAACAGTTCCCTTAGGATCTATAATGTATTCATAGATTCCAGTCTTACCGTTTAAAGAACCTTTTATTTGTAATAATGTTCGTTCAACACCGTCTCCACTTACTAATAGGTATACTTTTCCAGCCTCTAATTGTTCTTTAGATAAGAAGCAGCTGCACGATGAGATGGATCTGGTTTTAAATCATTTCCTGTAGGGCTATATGCGCTTAAAAAATGATATTACTGAAATGCAGGTAAGTCTTTCATTGGTTCAGGTAATGGCAAAAGTCTAAGCATTTTTTCTCTATTCAAACCAAATGCTTTAAAAAAATTTTTATCATCTGTAGGAGTTCTAAATATTACACTTTTACCTATTTTTGGATAATCCTTAAATATTTGCCATTGATCACAAAACTGGTTTTTATAATCAGGAATACACTTTTTTACTCCAAACATATCTATTTCTTCCCACTTACCTCTCCCACTTAATCCATGAGTCATTTCATCATCCCATGCACCTGAAACAAATTTTCCTGATTGAAATTTAAAAAGGTAAAAATCCTTATCATTTTGACTATTTTTTTGTTTAAAAAAAAAGGATAAAGTATCTAAATCATAATTTTTAAAAGTCAAAATGATTATATTATTATGATTTGGTTGCATACTATATACTGTATCCAAATGCCCCATATCATCAAAAATATATTTTTTACTTTGATATATTAGTATATTATTTGCACGTTTTTTATCTGATTTCAATAAATAGTCATATCCTTTTTCAAGAGGATCAGTGCTAACTTTTATTTTTTTAATTAATACATTATTATTTTCCAAGTTGGCAATTAATTGTGGATGTAACCTTTCGGCATAAACAAAATTACATATAAATAAAAAAATTATTGTCATATTAATTGTTTTGACCATAAAGATATTCCTCACTTAAATTTAAATTCTGTTTTAAGAATTTTTGTCTGATATATATCAGTATACATAATAAGCTGTCGGTTGTGATGTAGTAGCCGTTGTTGCCGGCAAAGAGGCCGGATTGTTGGTTGACGGCGTTAAAGCGGATGTTGACACCGCTCTGGCTTATGCAGTACTTAATTTCTATATAAAATTACCCAGCACTATAACTTAAAATATAGAACTGGGTAATTGACAATTACTCTAATTATTTTTTATGTACTGCGGTTTATCAAATTTTCAACCCATTCTTTAGCCTTTCCAGAACCAATTAGTATTTGAGCAGAAGTTTCCCATGCAATAAGAAAATCAAAATCCATATTCGTTATGTAATATTCAAATATTATTTATGATTTTAGTTAACATATGATTTCGTAAAGAGTGTCTGGAGGTCCCTGATATTCTTCAAAATCTGTATGAATTACTTCCCTCATTTCAGAGAAATTTATTTTTTTAATAGTTTCTATTTGGTTGCATTCGGTCATAGATACAACCATTTTTGATGCATTAGTAATTTTAATCATGTCAATCAATGTATCAATAAGTATATTTAGACGCTCTTTAGGATTAGCAGGAAATCCTATATCCGCTGTATCTGGATCATATTCATTATAATCTATTAAATAGGTAGCATTAACTGAATTAGAACCATCAGCAATATCAAATATAAATGCATATTGATTTGGAATTAAATCAGCAGGGTAGTTAAATAATTTATTTTTTTCTATTTTTTGAATCTTTAGAGAATTTGCTCCTATATAATTTTTCAGTTGACCTGCATAATCTTTATTTAGATCTGGTAACAAATACCCATATACATCATTTGACATAGTAATTCCTATTTCTTGTCTACAATCCACGGACCAACTGGCTTACCATTTGCATCTAATTTTCTATAAAAGTGCTTATCTACGTAACCCCTTTCATTATAGGTGATTTTATGTTCATGAGGAGGAACCTTCCCATTAGAGTCATATCCTAATTGACCATGAGTTTTTTGTTGCCCATAATCTTCACGTGAAAATGTTCTGCCTTTATCATCATAATAAGTAACACTTCTAGAACCATCAGCCCTCGATACTTCATAAATTGAGTTTGGCGTCGAGGTTTTTGGGGCTTTTCCTGACCGTACAATAGTATGTTCACCTGCTGCTTTATTAGTGGCTGGATTAACTATTGGTTTATTTTCATTGGCTTTTAAATTGGTTTTATCTGTCAGCTCATTACCACTCTTATTTCCTTTCTCCGCACCTTCCACCTTACCTTTTCCACCGCTCTGTGTCGCCCCACGCGATTCGCTGGCTGTACTCAGATGCCCATCATTTTTTATTACCTGTCCATTTGCTGTTACAAGACTTCCGGCTTTATTGTTGTATCGGGTTGTAATTGCCTTTATTTCATTAATCGATAATGCCTTGCCTCGTTTTAATGCAATTACATTGATTACTGATTTTAAGCTCAAACCCGAATTATAAAGCGCATCTACCTGTTCTCCAATCTGGGCATATGAACCGAAATATTGACCTGCTATCTGGTAGCTTGATGCTATCGCTTCTATCTGTTTGTCTGGAACGCCTGCTTTTTTCATCTTTTGGATGGCGTTTGAGAGTCTTATCTCTTCAAATTCGGGCGTCTTTATTTTTCCTGATGGTGTCCATTTGTTAACTTCCTTATTGAATATAGGAGTATCCCATCCATGCTGGCTTTCTCCAGCACCCTGCATCATTTTGCTACCATAGCTTGTTAACAGTATCATTGATTCTTCGGTTGATAGCTGCCCACTTCTATACAGCTCTAGTATGATTTGTGATGCCTGTTTAGATGCTTGCTCATAATCAGCTAATACTTGCTTTTTACACTGTTTGTAACTATCCCCTAAAATAGTACAGTCCCAAAGTAGAAAATTCTCTTCATTAACCCACAGAGGATTTAAACATGAAAAAGATGACTGAACATCAGATCGTATCTATTTTAAAAGAAGCTGAAGC
>NZ_JAAEDQ010000024.1:0-3511 GCF_013344965.1 Snodgrassella sp. ESL0253
CCAACTGCTGCCCCTGCTGTCGAACCGACTAATCCCGCTATTGCTGATATCGTCGACTTCTCTGCTGCTGTTAAATCCGCCGGATTTTTGCCATACAGCCATTTCGACAGTATTGGTGCCGTTGCCTTCGCTCCCGCTGCGGCCAATGCCCCAGCTAGGGCATCGTTTCCACCCGCTGCGGCCACTGCTGCGCCTAGTACGGCATGCGCTACCAGATGAGCTGTGCTGCCTTCCGCATCTTTACCTTTGAAGTACTGCCCAATCTGATGCGAAATTACCGGACTCGCGGTTGCGGCGATAATGCCACCTATATTATTGGTTGGTGCGGCCAGTCCTGCGCCGATGGCATTCAGTATCAGTCCACCGGTATTCCATTGCGCCAGTTCTTTTTCATACTGCGCGCGCTGCTCCGGGCTGAGATTTTCTTTTTTCAGTTCATCCTTTAAATTTTGAAGAAATTTATGTCTTAAAAAACTATCCCAAACAGAGAATAAAACAACATAGAACTGAGTAATTAATCATTATATTAATTTTATTATGTACTATTTTTGAGCAAATTTTCAACCCATTTTTTAGCCTTGCCTGCGCCAATTATGAATTCATGATCATTCCTGCATAATAAAAAACTCTCATTTTCATCTGTTATATAAAACACAAACCCAAATAATTCATTCACTACATTCATTAAATCTACAATATTTTTCAATTTAAAAAATGTTTTATCTGTTGATTCCTCAAAAAATATGATGACTTCGTTATTTATTTCAGCATTTAAATTCTTAAAGATTGCTTTATTATTTGGAGTATGAAAACCAAAATTTTCAATACTAATTCTTTCCCATAAAGCTCCATATCCCTTTTTACAATATAGATTTTCAACATTATTACGTATTCTCAAAGCATCTTGCATATTGATTTCTTTATAAGAAATTCTAAGCTTCTTCGCTTCTACAATAAAATCATCAGCTATGTATCTCATAATTTTAATACTACTTTCTAACTTACTTATTGATAATAAATAATTTTCTATTATACATTAATAACAATTTATTTAGTTCGATTTATAGGAACTTCATCAACCAAAATATGACCCGTTATATTATTTTTACCTGGAGTTTGAAATCCAATATGAGGTACACCTGGTCCATAATTATCGTGGCCAATATCAATATTTACTTCAGCGCCTTTATTTTTTCCTTGAGTTACTCTATATTCCGTTGGAAAACTTTTACCATTTTTATCGCTACCCCATTTAGTAACACTAAATTCAGATTTATCTATTCCTAATTTATTAAATGCTTGATTTAGCGCATCCTGATATGTTTTACCAGTTCCCCTTAAATCAGCATCAATTCCCGGCTTCCATACATATCCATTCTTAAATGCTGGGTCATTATGCTGATTAACATTATTTTTAGCAGAACTTGATGAAGCTTTTCCACTATCTCCAGAGATGCCACCTTTTTCAGCCTTCTTGCCTACACTGGCCGCTCCGTTTATCGATGTTGGTTTTGGTTTCTTATTTACCAATGTGGAAGCTAGTAATTCTCCTGCCGCTTCTGTTGCCAGTAAATCTCCTTGCGCTGCTTTTGCTATCAGTTCTGCAAGTTTTTTATAAGTGCGTACATCTAATGATGCTTTGACACTATTAACTATTTCCTGATTTTTGGGTGTTAGGGTTTCTTGTGACTGGCTGCAATAAGTTGGAGTAAAGCCCAGACAGTAAACTACTGCATTTAATGAGTCTATCCCATAATCAGCTGTACCTATCACGCTGTCAGCTGAACCCATTGCTGCATTTACAGCTACATTTCTTATTACATCTAAATAATCTTTGGCTTCTTGCTCTGTATGCCAGTACTGCCTTGCATTTTCTATATATTCTGGTATCTTATCTCCTAGTACTGTATTATTATCCACCGCAACATGCCCAGCTTGGTCACCCTGTGCTACATCCGCCATACTACCGCCAACTGCTGCTCCCGTCGCTGCGCCGGCTAGGCCTGCTATGGCTGAAATTGTAGACTTCTCTTCCGCTGTTAAATCTGCAGGATTTTTGCCATACAGCCATTGTGATAGTATTGGTGCTGTTGCCTCCGCTCCTCCTGCGGCCAATGCTCCGGCTAGGGCGTCATTGCCTCCAGCTGCCGCTACCGCTGCTCCTAATATGGCATGTGCCAATATATGTGCTGCTTCCTGACCGGCGGTTAATGCATCTTTACCTCCAGTTATCTGGTTTTTATGAGCCAGAACTTTGAAGTACTGCCCAATCTGATACGAAAGTGCCGGACTCGCGGTGGCGGCGATAATGCCACCTATATTATTGGTTGGTGCGGCCAGTCCTGCGCCGATGGCATTCAGTATCAGCCCGCCGGTATTCCATTGCGCCAGTTCTTTTTCATACTGCGCGCGCTCCTCTGGGCTGAGATTTTCTTTTTTCAGTTCTTCTTTCAGTTTATTTTTTTGCTATTGATGAAGGCTGAGATAGCCTGCATGTTTTTGCTGAATTCCTGATTTACTTCGCACTGTAGATCTAGCTCTTAGTACCTTGGATGTCTCTTTGACTTTGGTGCGTACATGTTGTATTAGGATATTCCCATCTAACAGCATATCGCTTGGGTTGTATTCCAATTACTGTTGGATCAATGTAATAATCATCTAAACTGGAAACGGTGATCATTTCTTTACCACGACAACCATCCTTAAAACCTAAATTAGGACTATTTCTATCAATAGTATTGTACAATTTTTTTATACTTTTATAATCATCATGTTTGAATTCAAACATTATATAAATCTTACTCACCCCTCCTCTTTTCGTTCTAACAAAATTTTTGTTTAAAACAAATGGGTGCAACAATTCCGGTAATTGTTTCATCATTATTGCTTCCTTTTCATCATTATCTAGCTCATAGCCAAATTTTCCATTCTTTTCCACCCAATTAACATATTTAAATATAGAAAACCAGCATATCATTATCAGAATACTTACAATCCATTCATACTTCTTCCACAAGTCTTTTATTTTCCTCATTTAGTAGCCTTCCAGCAGCTTTAATAACTTATATATATGGTTTAAACAATTCCAATAACTATTCCATCATATTCACTTCTTTTATCATTATCCATATAATAGCAAAAATTTTCATTTTCTCTTTTGTAGAGTTGTTTTAATAAAATTAGCATAACAAAACAAGCATAAATAGAGTCCATTTATGCTTGTTCCAAAAATTAATATTTTCTCATTTAAATATTTTTCCAATTGGTACCATGTTGGATTTTTGAATACTTTCAGAAGTAGAAAATCCGGTACCTACACCAAACTGAATTGAAACTTTTCCTGGCATTTTCTTTCCATTTTCAATTGTATCAGGAGTTTTACTCGCTCTGTAACTATCCCCTAAAATAGTACAGTCCCAAAGTAGAAAATTCTCTTCATTAACCCACAGAGGATTTAAACATGAAAAAGATGACTGAACATCAGATCGTATCTATTTTAAAAGAAGCTGAA
>NZ_JAAEDQ010000025.1:0-2978 GCF_013344965.1 Snodgrassella sp. ESL0253
CGGCTTCAGCTTCTTTTAAAATGGATACAATCTGATGTTCAGTCATTTTTTTCATGTTTAAATCCTCTGTGGGTTAATGAAGAGAATTTTCTACTTCGAGGCTGTACTATTTTAGGGGATAGTTACAGTTTGACTACGGCAGGCTTCAAGCAGAAGTCTTACAGTCTGCAATTAGGTTATGATCATGTTCTGCCATTGGGTGATGGTGAGAATAATCAGACGTATCTGGGTGCTTTTGTGGGACAAGGGCATTCAAGTGTGGATTTTAATGGCAATTATAAAGATGGTAATCTGAAGGCGATAACTACTGGTATTTATGTTGGCTGGCAAAATGCCGGCGGTTGGTTCGCAGATGCGGCTTACCGATACAGCCATCTGAAAACGTCTGCCAGTAAGATGGATAATTCTACATGGCATGCGAATAGTCTGAATGCTCAGTTGGGCAAGGATTTCAATCTGGCTGATAAGTGGGTGGTTACGCCGAAGTTCGGGATGACGGTAGGCCGGTTATCTGGTGATGAATATACCAACAGTACTACTTTTTATCGCAGTAAGCTGGGAGCCGCAGTTAAAACTTCATTTGCTTTGAATAAGGTAAGTTTGAATCCTTATGTAGGTGCATATTGGCTGCATGATAAAAGTGGGCTGGGTCATGCTGTTGTTGATGATGAAAATCTGCGTATTGCCGGTGCTGGTAACAGTGGTTTGTATGAAGCTGGTCTGGGGGTGGATTTTGATCACAATAATCATGCTGACTTTAAGCTTAATTATGCCAATGGTCAGAAAACCGAACAGAAATTCGGGGTTAATCTGAATTACCGTTATTCGTGGTAAAAGGGAATTTGATTTTAGGTATTGCGCCAGCTTTGCTGGCGCATTTTTATTGTGCCAGATAAATCTGTATTTTTGGTTGCTGCTGTAATACAGCTCGGATGGGCATTTGGTCTGTATCGTTGCCAGCTAATGCCTGCTGAAATACCTGTTGCTGTTTTTTCCCTACTAGCTGGAGATATAGATGACGGCTATTGAGAATAACCGGCAGGGTTAATGAAATACGCTTATGTGGGGCAGTGAGAGGCTGCATATCAATAACCATTCTGTTGGAATGCATATCCAGTCCTTTGCTGAGGTTTTCTGCATGGGGGAACAGTGATGCTGTGTGGCCATCTTCACCCATTCCTAATACCAGTACGTCTATTGGTAAGGGCAGGGCTTGCTGTAATCGGGTGTGGATTTCATCGATACTGTCACCGGGGGTATCGGCTATGGTTTTAAGGCTGATGAAATGTGCATTTTTGGCCAGATTCTGTAATAAATACGTACGCATTAAACGCTCGTTGCTGTCTTCATGCTCTTTGTCTACCCAACGCTCATCTACTAAGGTGATATGGATTTTTTCCCAAGGTAGGAGTGTGCGGCTTAATATCTGAAGCAGCTCTATAACGGCAGGTCCACCGGAAAGTGCCAGTGATGCCTGAGAACGCTGGGCAACTGCTTGTTGTAGGTTATTGCTGATGGCAGTAGCCAGAGCTGTGTTCATTGCGGTGCGTGTTGGGTATTCATGGGGCTGATACATGGTTATTTCCTCTGTTTGTTTCAATGTATTTTTACGCAGAAAATGACAAGCTGTAATGATGGAGTTGTATGCGGTATTTTCTGTTTACGATTTAAAGTTTGTTTTGGGGTATTGAAGCTAGTTCAATTATTCTCGGGTAGCGGGTTAATATGCTTTTTAACAGGGTAATTGTTGTTAAATAATTCAATATATTTGATATTTCTGTTATCCGGGTAAGCAAATTAAGGTCAAATCCTTGTGAGGGATTTGACCTTGATGGTGACATATCTGGTTATTTGCTTGGTTACCAGTTAACTTTCAATCCTAGAGAACCGCTTAGCGGTGCTTTTACTCGTGCATTACCGCCGTTGGACCAGGTATGGCCGATTTCGCTGTACATTTTTATTCTCTCATTAATATCGTAGGTGGCACCTATGGCTAGTTCTGTACTGGTATGCGCAGCACCGGAATGCAATGTCGTTGCTGCGATATTGGCGCTGTAGGTGGTTCGATCTGCTCCATCAGGTGAGTAGAATACGTTAACACGGGTATAAGGGTGCAGTGTACCTTTGCCAAGTTGATAGCTGCCTTGTATGCGTCCGCCTAATCTGAACAGCCATGCATTATTATGATTGTGGCTGACGCTGGTGCGGCCGCTGATATCAGTGTCGTTTAAATCTAGCCACTGATGCACTATTTGTACTTGCGGTTCTATTTCCCAGTTGCTGTTGCTAAGGGTAAATGGTTTACCTGTTTCGATTGATGCGGTGAAACCATGGCCTTTCTGGGTGCTATTGTTATTACCATTGGGTTTGATGTCGACATGATGGTGTGCGCCTTGCAGGACGATATCAAGATAGGCACCGTTAGAATAAACATAATTACTATAGACTCCGAGGAAGTAGGATTTTGATGTGTTTTTGCCTACTTTGCCATATATGCCGCTGGCAAAGCCATCAACATTCATATCACTGTAGATATAACCTAAATAACCACCTATCCGCCAGCCTTGATTGTTCCAGATGTCACTACCAAGTTGCACGCCGGCATAGTTGCCAGTGGAATGAGCATCAGGAATACCGTCTTGCCGAATATCAGTTCGACCGGAAATGATGTGTCCCCAGCTCATGCGTTCATCTGGTGTTGGTGTGGCGCCAATCCTTTGATGCATATTGCCCAGCATGATGATATCAGTTTGCCGGAGTTGGGCAGCAACAGCAGCATACAGAGGAACTTCTTTTCGGTAAGTAGGTTTTAGTTTTGATGAACTATTACCTTTTTCTGGTTGGGTTGGGTTATTCGGGTTATTCGGGTTATTCGGGTTATTCGGGTTATTCGGGTTATTCGGGTTATTCGGGTTATTCGGGTTATTCGGGTTATTCGGGTTATTCGGGTTATTCGGGTTATTCGGGTTATTCGGGTT
>NZ_JAAEDQ010000026.1:0-1718 GCF_013344965.1 Snodgrassella sp. ESL0253
TGGCATTGAGGTCGCCATCGGCCTGGATGATGGTGTTGCCTTTGAGGCTGCCTATCTGGCTAAGGGTAAGGGTGTGGTTCTGCTCCTGCTGATCCAGCTGGGTTTTGGATTTGCTGTAGCCGACGCTAGCCACGCCTTTGGACAGGCCGGCGGTGACGATAAAGTTGTGATTAAAATATTTTAGATATTCTCTTATCTAAGAAGTAGGTTAAGTTGTTAGGCAAATAAGATGGCAGTTTAAAGATAAGAAAATAAATTAATGCAGTAGTAATAGGCGGAAACCTATTACTACTACTAATTACAACAACTATACTAAAGTAGTTATTATAAATTAAACATATTTTAAGCTAAAAAACAGCCCATTGCAAAGGTGGTACACGAAGTGTCACTGAGCGGTTTTATACGGTGATTATACATCGCAAGGTATAAGCTCCAACACAATTGGTCATAAAGCTTGCAATGTAAATTTAAATAGTTATAAAAAAGATCTCAGTTAAAATCTAGGATTTTATTTTTAAATATTGATTAATTCCCCACTTTGAGTCGGCATAACTTGTATTTTGTAATTTCTTGTATCTAAATCAACAGACTTTCTTAAATACTCATTAAAAGTCCATTGTGTTTCCTTAACAATTTCGTCATTTTCATCATAATGATAAACTAAATTAGGATTAATAGACTTTGTAAGTAAAAAATAAAATTGCGTTTCCCATTCGACAGAGATAAAAAATGGCTTTTGCTTAGTTAATTCATAAAGCTGTAATTTTTTTAATTCATCAGTAAAACCAGATTGGAATAAAATATGACCTCGAACACTCCATTGATCACGGTAAAACAATAAGGGAGTATCACCAAATAACCCACCACTACAGCGTCCCATACAACGGAGAAAATCATATAATTGGTCTGCTACTTTAATATCATAAAGTCGTTCAATCTTAGTTATTTCATCGTCTGAATACCCCTTAATAAGGCCAATATCTATAGGTAATTCAGGATATACTGAATGTAAATAACTTATTAGTTTTTCATTAATCATGGATTTTTCCCTGTTGTACCTTGAAAAATCTTTATATTAAAACCTTTATTTGCTTCTGCAAAACTCTGACTTGTACTTCCACAGCCTACACACATTCCAGGTTCATATTTAGATGTGTTTTGAACCGCTATATTAACATCTGCTTTCTGCCCTTTAAAAGTATCATGAATATAGCTAAATAATTTTTGCTCTGCATGGTTGTAATTAGTTTGCGTTGCTGAAGTCGATACGTTAGGAATGCTTTTGCTATCAGTAACAATTACTTTATAGTTAACACCACCAATTTTTACTGTTGTTGGCGCACTTCCTGACCATGCCTTACCACTCACAGACAGAAAATACTCTGTTTTACCATTTACATTTACAGATGCTACTGCATAGCTTACAGCTTTATCTTGATAACTAGATTTTAAATAATCTTGAGTAGCTTGTCTAATGCTATTTAAATTAAGAGCCTGATCTTGAACATCTTTTAAATCATATACTTTATAATTGGGTCCTTTCATAGCCTTAGCAGAACCTTTACCTACCTCTTTACCTATTTGCTCAATCTCTTCAGCATACTTCCCGCCAATCTTACTTGTCGATTTTATCGCAGAGGCAGGTAAATTACTTACTGTAACTGCACCTGTTGCCAGTCCGGCAAGTACATCCGTGGATTCTACTGCTATCACTGTAC
>NZ_JAAEDQ010000027.1:0-1671 GCF_013344965.1 Snodgrassella sp. ESL0253
TAACCATTTATAACACCGAAAGACCTCATGAAGCACTAAATAATATGACGCCGATTGAGTATAAAACACTAAAACAAGCAGCATGATTTTCTACGTCAGTTTTGTACTAACTATGGGGTATTTACATGTTCAGTTTTACAAGCATCATATTTTCTTTGGTAATCATCTGCATTTTGTACGCCGGTTTTTTTTAGTTTTTCGTTTATTTTTCTTTCTTGGGCATTTAATTTGCTTTCGCCTTTGCTGTTGATGAGGGCGTTATTCTCCACTGCCGTATGCCCAGCCTGATTACCCTGCGCCACATCCGCCATACTGCCGCCAATAACCGCTCCCGTCGCTGCGCCGGTAAGGCCTGCTATGGCTGAAACTGTCGCTTTTTCATCCGCTGTTAAATCTTTTGCATCCTTTCCATACAGCCATTTCGACAGTATTGATGCCGTTGCCTCCGCTTCCGCCAATGCGCCAGCAAGGGCATCGTTTCCACCCGCTGCTGCCAACCGCTGCGCCTAGTACAGCATGCGCTACCAGATGAGCTGTGCTGCCTTCCGCATCTTACTGCCCGATCTGATGCAAAATTACCGGGCTCGCGGCTGCGGCGATAATGCCGCTTATATTATTAGTTGGTACGACCAGTCCTGCGCCGATGGCATTCAGTATCAGGCCGCTGGTACTCCACATATTTTTCTATTCTGTCATTACATCATCAGATATAGATACCGTTAAATATCTACCAGCAGCACAACCGATTATTATTAAATCATTTAATTTGTTTTTTTGCCAAAACAATCAATTTTGTAAATCAGTCTATCATCATCTGTTTCTGGAGCCTTTTTGCTCAATAGAATGCACTCCTTTGGATAGCTTATGTATTCTGGATGGAAAGAATAAAACCACCCATCTTTCCGAAAATTACTTCTCCTTAATTCAAAAAATTTTTGACTTACTTCCAAATATTGTTCAGGTTGTAATTCTATTTTTTCAGAATTCTTATCTTTCTTAAGATGTGTATTTGTGCATCCGTTAAATAGAATACATAAAACAATAATTATAAAATTTTTGATCATAAAACCTCCTAGGGATAATCATAGTATTGATTAGGGTTATTAGGACTAGATATCCTATATTTTCCATTTTTATTAGGTTTTATTATTTGTTGTTTAGGATTAAAAATATGTTTCATTCCACTTGAATCAGTAATAAATTGTCCTGTAGAAATACCATACATTTTTTTATTCAATTTGTCATAGTATAACTTATCATAAACTTTTCCATTTACTTGTGATCTATCTTCAATAAGTTCTACATTAGGAGGTAAAACTAACCCCTCTTTACCTATAGCTTTAATATGGGAATTTTCAAAATTCTGATCATCCGTCCCTTGACCTGATTTTAATCCTAATTTATCTTTTTCAATTTGTTCATAAAGCTCATGAGCTATTAATACATTTCCTGACAAGATAATATGATTTTTATCAAGCTTTTCCATATCTGCCACATCAAATTTATTGTATTTCCAAGATCCACCAGCTACTTGATCATCATCGTACACAAGAATCATTTGTGCTGTACCTGTTGGATCTTTAATTACATTATTTAGCATGTTGTAAAAATCTAATTCAGCTTGATTTAAACTGCTTACTGTATTGTTACCAATTGGTACCAGCTCCATTA
>NZ_JAAEDQ010000028.1:0-1230 GCF_013344965.1 Snodgrassella sp. ESL0253
GGGCTTTGTATTGTTCTTCGTCGTTCTGGTAGCCATCCAGACGGCGATAGCCGGTCAGGTTGGCGATTTGTTCGTTGATCAGGCGTTGTTCGTAATAGCCGTCGCCCAGCCGTTTCTGCATTTTGTTCGGGTCTTGGCCGAGGGCGCTAAGCATATAGTCGCTGCCCAGCCATTTTTGTTTGTTGGTAAAGGCAGGGTCGGTTTCTACCAGATAGCCGTTATTATTGGGGTTGATATGGTACAGGCTGCTGTTGGGTAGTCTGGTGTTGGTATCAGTCAGGGTTTTGATGTGTTGCTGCTGTTGGGCAATGTTGTTGTTGCTGGTACTGGTTTGGTTGTTACTATTTATGTTGCCAACTTCATGGCCAGTTGGATTGGCTGTGCTGGCTTTGCCCTGATTACTACCAATGGCTGTGTGTTGTTGGACGATGCTGACTGGCTGCTCGAAGTCAAGTTCGGTTATGGTCACGCTGTTTACTTTACCTGTGGTTTTTTTTCTGGCCTCATGATGGCGGCTACGTTTTTTATAGGTAAATCTGCCTTGTTTGCCCTCATCAACAACACGCTGTTGTTGTTTGGTTTCCTTATTTTCCAGCCACAAGTTATCACTGCTGATGAGATTACCACCAACTAGTATCTGACTATTGTTGTTTTCCCAGTGGCTACCTACGATATTCAGGTTACCACCGATGATGATCTGGCCAGGATCGCTTTCTTTGACACGTTGTTTATAAATACTGCGTACAAAATCCCACCAGCGAATTTTATTGATATCGTCATAACGCCAGTGAACTTTACTGCCGTCCTTGAATTTGAATTGGGCGTATTTTTTGCTCCAACTAAAATGGCCATCGACACCTTCTGTCCATTTTTCGGTTTTACCCGCATCCTTGTATTGTCTGATTCGTTCACTACTGGCAAGGTAATCTTCAACAGTGAAGTGGTTATTCAGGTTGTGTAATTCTTTGACGGCGATGTTGCCATTACCCTGCGCTTCGATGCGCGCGCTGCCATTAATCAGGCTGTCGGCCATGCCTGTAGCCTGATGCTGTTCGTTTAAGGCACCACCAATGGCGATATCGCCTTCGCTCGACAGGAGGGCGTGTTCTTTGTTGATGATGTTGGCGGCACCGATGTCCAGCCGCTCACGCGCAGCAATAACCGCGGCTTTGGTTTCGCTGCCGATGGTTTCTTCCTGGTTGATTAGGTTATGGGTGCCGATGGCAACAT